>DAIMZG010000026.1:0-16941 GCA_036734065.1 Catalimonadaceae bacterium | reverse complement strand
CGTGGGTAGTCTTTTTGCCTTCGGCGTTGCGGTGGCCCCGAAAAGCAATGCCCTCGATGCAGATGCCATCTACCGTGTGCAGGGGCGAACCTTCGAAGCGCAGACCATGGTGTTGGTTGGAGAAGGCTTCGCTGGGTAGTTGGCTGTTGGGCCAAGTGAGAATAGTTTTCTCAGCGCCAGCGCCGCGGATCGTGAGGGGCTTGTCAGTACGCGTGGCGAAAGGCTCTTCGAAGGTGCCCGCCGTCAGTTGCAGCGTGTCGCCGATGCGGGCGTGCAACACGGCGTAGGCCAACGTACGCCACGGCGCCTCCTGCGTGCCCGCTTGCTGATTGTCGCCCTGCGGAGAAATAAAGAGGATGGTCAGAAGTGCGGAAATCCACATACGCTTAAAAAGTTTAGTACCTCGTGAAAAACGCCTGAACCTTCCAGTTGCGTATAGAACGCCCCCGACGTTCAGGGCTCAGCTCACCGCCGAAAATTCCTTCACCGCCTCTACAAAGCAGCGCACCTTGCCCGGATCGGTATCGGGATATACGCCGTGGCCCAGGTTGGCGATGTGGCGCGCCGGCCCGAAGGCGGCCAGCATCCGGCGTACTTCGGCGTGAATCTGCGCCTCGGTGCCGTAGAGGGCGCACGGATCCAGGTTGCCCTGCAGGGTGATGTGGGGTCCCACTTGCTGGCGGGCAGCCACCGGATCCATGGTCCAGTCGAGGCCAATGGCCTGGCAATCGAGCTGAGCAAAATCGGGCAAGGCAAAATGGGCGCCCTTGGCAAATACGGTCACGGGTACGTCGGGCAGGCTGTCGCAAATTTGGGCGATGTAGGGCAGCGAGAACGCCCGGTACTGCGCGGGCGAGAGAATGCCCGCCCAAGAGTCGAACACCTGAATCAGGTCGGCCCCGGCCCGCACCTGCGCTTGCAGATAATGACGGGTGCTGTCGGTGATTTTCTGGAGGAGGGTGTGGGCCAGGGCTGGCTCCTGATAAAGCAGGGCCTTGGCCCGCGAGAAGGTCTTGGAGCCACCGCCTTCCACCATGTAGCAAAGCAGCGTGAAGGGAGCGCCCGCAAAACCAATCAGGGGTACGCTCCCGCCAAGGGCCTGTTTGGTCAGGCGGATGGCGTCGGTTACGTAGCGCAGGTCGTTTTCGCCGTCGGCCACGCGCAGGGCCGCCACGTCGGCCGCCGTGCGCACGGTGCGCGGGAAGTGCGGCCCGCGCTGCTCGACCATTTCGTAGGGCAAGCCCATCGCTTCGGGGATCACCAAAATGTCGGAGAAGATGATGGCCGCGTCCACGCCCAACAAGTCCACGGGCTGTACGGTCACTTCGGCGGCCAGTTCGGGCGTAGTGGCCAATTGAATAAAGCTGCCCGCCCGAGCGCGGACGGCCCGGTACTCGGCCAGGATGCGGCCTGCCTGGCGCATCAGCCAAACGGGCGTGCGCTCGGTGGCCTCGCCCCGGGCGGCCCGGAGCAATAGGTCGTTTTGGAGAGGAGTCATTACTGCAAAGCTATACTTCGCCAGACAAAACTGATAGTGCAGGAATAATCCTTAGTCTTCCTTTTGGAAGCAGTACCGGCTACGGCCTCGTTGGGGCTGTTTGTCGAACGCGTCATGGGGCCTTGGCCGGCTCAAACTCCAGCGCGACGCCGTTGATGCAATAGCGCAGGCCCGTAGGCGGGGGGCCGTCGTCGAAGACGTGCCCCAGGTGGCCGTCGCAGCGGGCGCACACCACTTCGTCGCGGACCATGCCGTAGCTGCGGTCGTCGGCCACGTACACGTTTTCTTCCGAGAAAGTGTCGTAAAAACTCGGCCAGCCCGTGCCCGAGTCAAATTTGGTATCGCTGTGGAAGAGGGGCAACTGGCACCCGGCGCACTGGTACACGCCCGTCCGTTTGTTGGCGTTGAGCGGACTGGTAAAAGCCCGCTCAGTGCCTTTCTGGCGCAGTACGGCAAACTCGTCGGCGGTGAGTTGCGCCCGCCATTGCGCCTCCGACTGCGTAATTTTGTCGGCCCGCTCGGGGGTGGCCTTCTGGGTTTCGGAGGTAGCGCGGTTATTAGATTGGGCGCAGGCTTGTAGCCCTACTAACACAAATACCCAGAGGAAAAGTGAAATTTTCACGGCAAATAATTTTTGGTAAAACAAAAAAGAAGCAAGGTGGCGTGGGGCAAAGTGGCGACGCAGCGAACCGGACCGAAAAAAGCCTTGGTTGCATTTACGCCCGTTGACAAACGCCCGGATTTTGTCCGGCTTCCTTGCGATCATAAAGTGCTTATGCTATCTTTGCGTTCCTTTTCCAAACGGAGGGGTATTTTTATCAAATCTAACACTAGTACAAAGTGGATCATCAGAGTTATAAGACAGTTGCTACCAACCGTGCCACGGCCGAAAAAGGCTGGGTAGTGGTAGATGCTGAGTCCGCTGTCTTGGGTCGTCTGGCCAGTGAAGTGGCCAAGATGATTCGGGGGAAGCACAAGCCGTCCTTCTCCCCCCACGTAGATTGCGGTGACAACGTCATCGTCATCAACGCGGGCAAGATCAAGCTTACTGGTAAAAAGTGGGACCAAAAGCAGTATATCTCGCACACGGGATATCCGGGAGGTCAGCGTTTTACCACACCTCGGCAATTGCAGGTTAAGTTTCCTATCCGGATCATTGAGTATGCCGTGCGCGGCATGCTGCCCCGTAATCGGTTGGGCCGTCGCCTGTTTCACAATCTTTATGTGTACGAAGGCGCCGAGCATCCGCACGAAGCCCAACAGCCCCAACCCGTTACGATCTGATCATGGAAATTATCAACACCCTGGGGCGACGCAAAACCTCCGTTGCCCGCATCTATATGCGCCCCGGCGCGGGCCAAATCATGGTCAACAACCGGGAGCTAGCCATCTATTTCCCCACCGAAGTACTGCAAACAGTCGTCAATCAGCCCTTTGTGCTGGTGGATGCCAAGGGCAAGTTCGACGTGCGGGTTAACGTAAAGGGCGGCGGCGTTACGGGCCAAGCCGAGGCCATTCGCCTGGCCATCGCGCGGGCCTTGTGCCAGAGCGACCAAGAAAATCGCCCCCCGCTCAAGAAAGCCGGTTTCCTCACGCGCGACCCGCGCATGGTGGAACGCAAGAAGTATGGCCGCCGCAAGGCTCGCCGTCGTTTCCAATTCAGCAAACGTTAATCCCCCGATCATGCCCCAAGTTGAATATAAAGATCTGCTGGACGCGGGGGTGCACTTCGGACACCTTACCCGCAAGTGGAATCCCAAGATGGCGCCCTATATTTTTATGGAGCGCAACAGCATCCACATTATTGACCTGAACAAAACGCAGGTAATGCTCGACGAAGCCTGTCACCACATCAAAAATGTGGTGCGCTCAGGTCGCAAAGTGCTTTTCGTTGCTACTAAAAAGCAGGCCAAGGAACTCGTCTCCGACGAAGCCGAGCGCCTCAACATGCCCTACGTCACCGAACGTTGGCTGGGTGGTATGCTCACCAATTTTGTGACGGTGCGCAAGTCGCTCAAAAAAATGTCTTCCATCGACAAAATGATGAAAGACGAAATGGTGATGAAAACCCTGGCCAAGCGCGAACGCCTCATGCTGCAGCGCGAGCGCGACAAACTCGACCGCGTGCTGGGAGGTATCAGCGACCTGGGCCGTTTGCCTGCTGCTTTGTTTGTGGTGGACATCAAAAAAGAACACATCGCCGTTTCGGAAGCGCGCAAGTTGGGTATTCCGATCTTTGGTATCGTGGATACTAATTCAGATCCTGACCTGATCGAGCATCCCATACCCGGTAACGACGATGCCTATAAGTCCATCGCTATCCTGACGCACGCCATCGGCAAAGCCATTGAAGAGGGACTTTCCGAACGGCAACGCAACAAGGAAGACGAGAAGAGCCAAGAAGAAGAAGTGGCCAAAGCGCGCGAAGATCGCGGCGGTTTGCGGGCCCGTCGGTCCAAGACCGCTACGGCCGAAGCCGACACGGACACTGATACCGACGAAGAGACCGATTCGGAAGCAGATACCGCTGCCGACGATGCGGACGAAAAAGAAAACTAGCATCAACGCTTCACACGCGTAACCACCAATTGAACATCATGCCAAGCGGAATGATGTTCAATTTTTTTTGCCTCACTAACTGACTAACCGAACAATATTTATGGCAATCACTGCGCAAGACGTAAACAAACTGCGGCAAATGACGGGCGCCGGCATGATGGACTGCAAGAAGGCCCTCACCGAGGCCAACGGCGACTTTGACGCCGCCGTGGACATCCTCCGCAAAAAAGGACAAAAGGTATCGGCTTCGCGGGCCGATCGCAACACCACCGAAGGGGCCGTGTTCGTAAAAGCAGCCGATGACCATTCGTCTGCTACGCTCGTGGCCCTCGGCTGCGAGACGGATTTTGTAGCCAAAAACGAAGGCTTTCAGGCGCTGGGCCAGATGATCCTGGAGGTTGCCGTAGCGCACCAGCCCGCCACCACGCCGGAACTGCTGGCCCTTACCACCGATGGGCAGACCATCGAAGCGCACCTGACCGAGCAGATGGGCAAAATCGGTGAGAAACTCGAAATTGTCGCCTACGAGCACCTGACGGGCGCCCCCGTAGTGTCGTACGTACACTCCAACGGCAAACTGGCCGTGTTGGTAGCGATGGACGGCGCCAACGGCACGGACGTCACCGAAGTGGGCCGCGACGTGGCCATGCAAGTGGCCGCCATGAGCCCCGTGGCCGTGGACAAAGACGACGTGGACGCCACCGTTGTCAACCGCGAGATTGAGATCGGTAAGGAGCAAGCCCGCGCCGAAGGCAAACCCGAAGAAATGCTCGAGAAGATCGCAATGGGCAAGCTCAATAAGTTCTACAAAGACAGCACCCTGCTCAACCAGGCTTTCGTGAAGGACAATGCCAAAACGATCCGCCAGGTGTTGCAAGAAACCCAAAAAGGACTGACCGTTCGTCAGTTCAAGCGGGTAGCCATCGGCTGAACCGTTCAGACGTACAAAAAAGCCTGCTCTCCGTCGGAGAGCAGGCTTTTTCTATTTGCGGGCAAATCAAATGAGGCTTACACCGACGCAAGTCAGCTAACGGCCGTTGGATATTCGAAGGCCAGGGGTTGGTTGATGCGCTCGTGCCAGGGCAGCCCAAACTTGTGGAGAGCCGCCATGAACGGGTCCGGATCGAACTGCTCGACGTTGTAGACGCCCGCTTTCATCCAGAGGCCCGATACCATCAGCATCGCCCCGATCATGGCCGGCACGCCCGTGGTGTAGGCAATGGCCTGCGCCCCGATTTCTTCATAGACGGCGGCGTGGTCGCAGTTGTTCCAGACGTAGTAGGTGCGGGCGGCCCCGTCCTTGACGCCCTTAATCTGACAACCGATGGAGGTTTGGCCGTGGTAGCCTTCGCCCAGCGACGACGGCTCGGGCAAGAGGGCCTTCAGAAACTCGAGCGGGATGATATCCTGCCCCTGAAAGCGCACCGGGTCAATGCGCGTCATGCCCACGTTTTCGAGTACCCGCAGGTGGTTGATGTAGTTCTGCGAGAAGGTCATCCAGAAGCGGGCCCGCTTGAGGGTCGGAAAATTTCTGACCAGCGACTCTAGCTCTTCGTGAAAAAGCAGGTACGACTCTTTGGGGCCAATGCCGGGGTAGTCTATCGGCTGGTGAATTTCGAGCGGTTCGGTCTCGATCCATTGTCCATTTTCCCAGTAGCGGCCGCGTTGCGTGATTTCGCGGATGTTGATTTCGGGGTTGAAGTTGGTGGCGAAAGCCTTGCCGTGATCACCGGCGTTGCAGTCCACAATGTCGAGGTAGTGCAGCTCGTCGAAGTGGTTTTTTTGGGCGTAGGCCGTGAAAACGCCCGTCACACCCGGATCGAAGCCGCAGCCCAGCAGGGCCATCAGGTTGGCTTCGCGGAAGCGGTCGTGGTAGGCCCACTGCCACTTGTACTCGAACTTGGCCACGTCGCGCGGCTCGTAGTTGGCCGTGTCGAGGTAGTGCACGCCCGTCTGGAGGCAAGCATCCATGATGGTCAGGTCCTGATAGGGCAGGGCTACGTTGATGACCATCTTGGGCTGAAAGTCGCGGATGAGGGCCATCAGTTCGGACACCTGGTCGGCATCCACGCGGGCGGTCTGCACGGGGTTGACGTGCGGAAAGCGCCGGGCCACGTCGGCCGCAATGCGGTCGCACTTCGCTTTGGTGCGGCTGGCCAGCATCAGGTGCCCAAATACTTCGGGGAGGGCCGCACACTTGTGGGCTACTACGTTGCCGACGCCCCCCGCGCCGATGATGAGGACTCTGTTCATAAGAAAAAAAGAAGGTTCGGTGATGGGTTAAAATTAGACATTTCTACTAATGGAACTTAACCTCTCTCTCATTAACCGGAGCAGCATCGCTGGGGTTACAACTCCGCACCTGACCAAGTAAGCGTATGTTTGGCCGAAGGCTGACCGCCCAGGTGCTGCTTGAAAGCCACTAGCCCCGGGTTGGGCACGCCCTGCTCGGTGGCTACGCCCAGGTCGAGGTACTGAATGTGCTGCCGCTGGCACCACACGTAGAGAAAATCGTGCAGGCCCACCAATGGGCTGGCCGACCGGTAGTCGGCGTGGTCGGCAACGTAGAGGGTGTAGGCCACCGTGGGCAACACGCGCAGCACCACGGCCGCCGCCACCAGCAGGCCCGCGTCGCGGGCCGTAAAAACCTGGTAATCGTCGGGAAAATGCGCCAACGTAGCGCCCAGTTGTGCGGCCGTCATCGTGACGGGATAGCCCTTGCGCAGGCGGGTGTTGGCAATCAGGGCGTGGAGGGTGGCCACGTCGGGACGGGGTTCGACGGCGAAGGTCAGCCCGAGGCGACGGCTGCGGTTGAGCTTGGTCTTCTCGCCCCGGTGCAGGTACGTGCGCAGGGGTTGCGGCGTAACGATCAGGCCGTAGCTGGTATCCGTATGGACTATACTAAAGCCGACCGCCAGCAGGGCTGGCAATACCAGCGCTTCCGTTGCGGGCCGATAGGCCGCTGGCGGCAAGGTGACTTGCAAGCTACTTCCCGGCGCCAGGTGCCTTTGCCAATAGGCGAGCGTGTGCGCTACCAGCGAGGCTACCTGGGCCAGCGTTTGGCCCGCGGGCACATCGGGCCCGCCAAAAGAGGCGCGGGGCAAGCTTTGCGCCCGGCCATCGGCGTGCACCCAGGGCCAGACGGCCCCTGCTTGCTCGGTGCAAATCACTCTCGGGCCGTATTGAAACTGCCAGAAGGCGGGTCGGTGAAAGAAAAAGCGGACGTGGGTCATGGGCCGGACAAAGCTGTATTCAAAATCCGAACTAAAGGACATTTGAGCTCCTTCTTCCTTGCGAATGACCTGCTGTCCGAAATGCGCTGGCGAATGTGCACATTTTGACCGCAAACCCGTTAACTTTCAGGACAAAACGATTACGATAGTATGAAAGAAATTACGGTAAAAGAATTGCATGCCATGCGCGAGGGCGGCGAGGTGTTTCAGTTGATAGATGTCCGCGAACCCGAAGAAATAGAAATTGCCGACATGGGGGGCGAACGCATCCCAATGGGCGAAATCGTTGAGCAAGCCGATCGCATCCGGCGCGACGTCAAGGTGGTAGTACACTGTCGCAGTGGCAAGCGCAGTGCAAGTGTAGTTAACCAATTAGAACATGCCCACGGCTTCAATAACCTCTACAACCTTAAGGGAGGAATTTTGGCCTATTCCGATGAGATTGACCCAAGCATTCCGAAATACTAGTTTTTTGGGCAAACGATCCGAAGGCATAGCCGGCGGGATGCTGCTTGCGTGGAAGCAGTACGCCTTCTTGTGCGTGTTGATGGGCTGGGGGACGGCTGTGCTCGCCCAAGTGCCTCCCGAGCGTAACCAGTCGGCCGTACAGTTTCCCATTGATACAACCGATGCGGACGGAGTGCCACCCGATAGCGCCCACGCGCTGCCCGGTGCCATCAACTGGGCCGACCGTTTCCTGAGCCGCAACGAAAAAGCGGGTAAGAACAGTGGCCTGTTTTTGTTGCCCCTGCTCTACTACAGCCCCGATACCCGTTGGGGGCTGGGCGCAGCGGGCATTTATTATTTCAAATTTGGGGGCGAGGCCAATGCCGAAGACGCCACGCGGCTCTCGTACGTGAAGCTGCTGGCTGACTACACGCAGAACCTTCAGTTTGATGCCTGGAGTTCCTGGAATGTGTTTACCCCTGGCGAACGCTACTTGTTCAAGGGTGAAACCCGCTATCGGCAATTTCCGGATCGTTTCTACGGTATCGGCAATAACACACCCACCGCAAACGAAGAACGCTATCAGTACGATTTGTTTACCGTCAAGATGTTGGCATTGCGACAACTGCGACGCAACGTGTTCTTCGGGATAGATTATCAGTTTACGTCTTCCTACAATGTCGAGAAAGAGCCGGACGGACAGTTGGCCACGGGCAATGTATTGGGCTCGCGCGGGGGCATCAACTCGGGCTTCGGACTGGTATTTTTGATGGATACGCGCGATTACATCGTCAATCCTACGCAGGGATTGCTGTTCGAGGCTTCTTCCTATTTCTACGATCCGGCCTTCGGCAGCGAGTTCAACTTCAACAATTACAACCTTATTTTTAATACCTACAACACCGTGCCGGGCACACGGGGACACGTGCTGGCCACCAACCTGACCACCAATTTCAACGCGGGAGATCCGTCGTTTATCAACCTGGCCACGGCGGGCAACGACGACATCTTGCGGGGATACGCCCGCAACCGCTTCCGCGATCGGCACTTTGTGGGCGGACAAGTCGAGTACCGCATGCCTGTATGGTGGCGCTTTGGGGTGGTAGGTTTTGCGGGCCTGGGCGACGTATTCGGACAGCCCAAAGATGTAGGCTGGGATACAGTTAAATACTCTTATGGCGGCGGCATTCGTTTTATGGTCAACGAAAAAGAAAGACTGAATATCCGCTTCGATTACGGCTTTGGCCGCTTTGGCATCAGCACCTTCTACCTCTACATCACCGAGGCATTTTAAGGTACATAACTACGATCGGGGTGCAGGCTGCATTTGTGCTTGCCCCCGAAAATCCCAAATTTTGGGCTCACACCCGCTAATCGGCTACACGATGATCAGCGCCCCTTCTCCTCAACCTACTTCCACCGCGTCGGTGGTCAAGCTTAACCGCTATTCGTTCGGCCTTGGCGACCGCTTCGAACAGCAAGCCCGTCCCCAACTGGAGGCCATCGTGCTGGCCCAGCGCGATGGGGTGGAAATAACGCCCGTCTGGAATAAGTCTTATCGCGAGCACCAGATGTTGCTTACGCGGCCGGCCACCATCCGGCAGGCCGCCGACGAGGCCGTATCGGCCCTGGGCTGGTCGGGCAGCTACTTCGTAGATGCCGACCACATCACCCTTCAGACCGTACCGCCCTTCGTGGCGCACGCTGACTTTTTCACTATTGACGTATCGGAGCAGATCGGGCAGGTGGCCGACAAGCAGGTGATAGACGATTTCGTCGAGAAAAACCGGATATTCATCGGCGATCTGCGCATTCCGGGCATTGGCCACGTGTTTCCCGTCACGGAAAACTCGGTCCGCGATACGGCGCACCGCTTTTTGCAAGCGGCGCTCGAAGCCGCCCGGGTGTACGAATACCTCAAATCCCGCAAGGGCGAGGGCACTTTCATCACGGAAATCTCGATGGACGAGGTAGAAGAGCCCCAAACGCCCGTCGAGCTTTTTTTTATGCTTTCAGCCCTGGCCTACGCGGGGGTCAGGCCCAATACCATCGCTCCTAAGTTTGTAGGTCAATTCAACAAAGGGGTGGACTACGTGGGCAATCTCAAGCACTTTCGGCGTGAGTTCGAAGAAAACGTGCTGGTGGTCAAGTTTGCCATCGAAGCCTTGGGGCTACCCACCGACCTGAAAATCAGCATGCACTCGGGCAGCGACAAGTTCTCGATTTACCCGGCTATCCGGCGGGTGCTGGTGCGTCACGAGGCGGGGCTGCACGTCAAGACGGCGGGCACTACGTTTCTGGAAGAACTGATTGGCTTGGCCCGGGGCGGTGCCGACGCGCTCGAATTGGTGAAAGGCATCTACGTAGAGGCCCTGGGCCGTTTCGACGAGATCACCCTGCCCCATCGGCACGTCATTGACGTACAGCCTTTTCGCTTGCCTACGGCCGACGTAATTCAGCAATGGAGCGGCGACAAGTTTGCCGATACGTTGCGCTACCACCGCTATCATCCCAACTACAACCCGGCATTTCGGCAGTTTATGCACTGCGCCTACCGGATTGCGGGCGAGAAGTGGGACGAGTACATCGCCGCACTCAAGACTTATCGCGAGGGCATTGCCGTCAATGTCGTAGAGAACATCTACGAACACCACTTGCGCCCGCTGTTCATTGATCCCGTCGAGGGCTGATCAGCGCCACTGCGCCAGCAGCGACGCAAACTCGGCCTGCAAACTGCGGGTGCGGTCTTTGGCGTACCAGGCGTGCACTTGCTCGGAAAAAGCTTTGTAGTCTTCGCTGCCGCTGCGCTTAAACTCGGCCACCATGTCTTGGGTAGCGGCCGGGCGCGGTCCCCACGTGCCCATTTCGGTGAGATTGTCGGCCCGCAGCACAACCAACTTGGGAATGGAACGCCCCCCGTTGGTGAGGTAGGCATCCATCACGTCCGGGTGCTCGTCGCGCAGCAGCAGGCGCAGCTCAATGTGGGGGCTTTGGTTGGCCATTAGGGCCAGCACGGGCAGGTTTTGGGCGGCGTCGCCGCACCAAGCTTCGGTGAGCACCACCCACACTTGCGGGGTTGCGATCTGGTCGAGTTGCTGAATAACTTCGGGGATAAGCACCGTCTTGTCAATCCGGCGCATGCGCTGCACGTTCATCTGCGTGTACGCGATCATGTCGGGGGCGTGGTTGGTGCCCGTAGTTTTGTTGGCGGCCAGCAGCTCGTCGGTCAGGGTACGGTACTGTGCGTAGGTCATGCCGCGGTCGAGCAGCGCGGGGGTAAAGGAGAAAGGCATAGGGTATGAGGCGGATTGCGGGCCGCAGTCAGGGTTGGGCCCGGGTGTCAGCGGAAAATTTTCGGATTGAGAAATTTGTACGTTTCGAGATTGAAGCGCTGGGGTTGTTCGTAGGGCACGTAGTGGCCGCAGTCGGGCAGCATTTGCAGACGCGCCCTGGGAATGCGGGCTACGGCCGTCTGGGCCACTTCGGCCGTGGTTTGCTGATGCAGCAACCGATTGGGGATCAGGCGGTCTTCGGTGCCGTAGAGCACAAGCACTTCGGGCTTGAGTTCGTCGAGGTGTTCGAAAACGGGCTGTTGCAGCATCCCTATCATACAGGCTTTGACGACGCGCTCGTAGTGGGGTTGCTGGGTAAAGGGCAGGTCGAGTTGCTCTAGGTCGAGGGCGACCGCCGGGTCGTGGGCAATTACCTGACGCTTTACCCGCGCTTTCATCGAGTCGGAGCCTGCCTGAAAGTTCGACTGGGCATACTGAATGAGCATGCTGCGTTCGCGGTCGGCGAAAGGCTCAAAGCCCGCCGGGGCGGCCAGCACCATGCGCTCGAAGCGGTCTGGCTCGCGCAGGGCGGCCGTCAGCAGCACCTGACCGCCCATTGAGTGGCCAACGGGGATGCAGTGGCCTGCATTGTGCTGGCGCAAAAAGTCGAGCAGCACGTCCGCAAAAAAGTCCATGCTGTAGGGATAGTCCCCGTCGGGTGAGCGACCAAAGCCGGGCCAGTCGAGGGCCAGGCAGCGGTAGTAGCGTCCCAGCACTTCGATATTTTTGTCCCACACCCGCAGGTGGCTACCGTTGCCGTGCACGAAGACGAGGGTTTGCGTACCCTCGCCTGCCTCGCGAAAATGAACCGACACGCGATCACCAAGCACGCGCGTTTCGTTCATTGCAGATTTTATCATATCCCCCCTAATTAATTTTCAGAACGCTGCCCCCTACCTACGCATGATCCGCCGCAACGTTGGCCATCAGCACCGAGGCTGGCAATCTCTTCTGCTGGTAAAAAAAAGAAAGTCTCCGCCCAATGCGAAGACTCTCTTGTTAAAACCTGTGGTTCAACTGTAAGGTACGGTTACTTATCGTACTTCTTGAGCCAATTGACGATGGTGGGCCCCAGCTCTTTCTGAGAACGGCCGCCCACAAACACGCCGATGTGTCCGCCGGGAAACTCATAGGTTTCCTTGTCTTTGGAGCCGATCAGGTCGTTGAGGGGGATGGAAGCGCTCGGCGGCACGAGGTGATCTTCGGCGGCGTAGATATTGAGCACGGGCATATCCACCTGCTTGAGATCTACTTTTTCGCCGTCTAGCTCAAACTCGCCTTTTATCAGCTTATTTTCTTGGTAGAGGTCTTTGATAAACTTACGGTAGGTTTCGCCGGGCTGCGCGGGGCTGTCGGCGATCCAGTGCTCCATTCGGAGGAAATTGAGCGTTTTGTCTTTGTCTGCAAGCAGGTTGGGCAGGCTGTTGTACTTGCGCACCTTGCCCATGGGCTTGAGCATATCGAAGCCCAAGTTGAGGAAATCGCCGGGTACCAGCCCGCCGTAGCCGTCCACGATGGCATCAATATCGAGGCTGCGCGACCAGCGGAACAGCAGGCCGTCGTCGGTGCTGAAGTCCACGGGGGTTACCATCGGGATGAGCGAGTTGACCTTTTCGGGGTGCAGGGCCGTGTAGATGAGGCTGAAAGTACCCCCCTGGCATACGCCGAGCAGGTTGATTTTGTCGAGCTTGTGGGCATGACGCACGTAGTCCACGCAGTCGTCCATGATGGTATTGATGTAATATTCCATCGTGTTATAGCGATCGCTGCGCGTGGCGTAGCCCCAGTCAATGAGGTAAATGTCTAATCCCAGTTCGAGCAGCTTACGGATCAGGCTGCGGTCGGGCTGCAAGTCCATCATGTCGAACCGATTGACCATGGCGTAGGTAACCAAAATGGGCGTTTTGACGCTGGGCTTGCCTTCGCGCTGGTAGCGATAGAGCTTTACCTTGCCCGATTGCCAGACGGTTTCTTTGGGGGCCGTGGCTACGTCCACTTCCTCAACTTCCATCAGGTTTTGGTAACCTTTAAAAATCTGGTTGGTAGTACGGAGCAGGTTTTGGGTATTGTCCGCCATGGCTTGTTGCCACTGAGCGGCCTGTGCAGGCATCAGGGAGGGATTTTCTTCGTTTGCCATTAGGTTTTGATGTTTTAAGGTAAAATGGGTTGCTAGTGTAATGACTAGCAAGACTGGTTAATGGGCCACAATATAGTTCAATAAAGGGCAAAAAAACAGGAAGTGTGGCATCTGTTGCCGACACTTCCTGTGGGTCTTTGGGGCAAATGCCTAGGGGCAATTACTTGCTTTCGCTCGACTTAGTTGTGGTTTTGCGCGAAGTTTTCTTCTCTTCTTTTTCGTCTTGTTGGTCTTCGAGGGTGGCGGCCGTGCTCTTCACCGCTTTTTCCAGTTTGCGTACTTGCGCCCGCAATTCGGTGAGGGTTTTGGTCATTTCGTCCGCCTCGGTGCGGGTTACCACCGGGTAGGCCTCCATGTATTTTTCCAACTGACCTTCGAAGGTGCGCTTGATTTCCATACCCAGCGAAAGCATTTCGCCTTGGGTTTTCGAAAACTCGTCGCTGTTGAAAAGCTCCAGCATCTGGCTCTCGGTGGCGTTCACCCAATTGTTGAAGAAATCGTTGTAGTTCATGGTGGTGTCACCGCCTTTGGCGCGCTCCATCATGTCGGCAACCAGTTTTTCCATGGATTTTTGGCCCGACTGGTACATCATGTACTGCATTTCGGTGGCCTTACTCCAGTAGTCGGCGTACTTGTCGCGCATCTGGGTCAACTGTTCCATGATGTCTTTGTCGCGGCCGGCGGGCATCATGAGCTGAAAGGGCGCATAGACCTGCTCCATCTGGCGCATCATCTGCTGGGCATTTTCGCTGAAGCTTTCCGAAAACGGCGATACAGTTTTGCCGAACTCCTGCATCTGGGTGCGGGCTTGCTGCTGCATGTTTTTGAGCGACTCCATGTAGTCGTGCGAGAACTTGTTAAATTGCTCGTACATGCCTTTGAACTGATCAGTAGGCATAAACTTGAACATGCCATCCATCACCTCTTTGTAGCGACCCGGATCTACCATGCCCGTAAACATCTGAGTCATGTTAGAATTGGTTTTCATCATGTCGTTCATTTTGCCGGCGTTTTCCTGCATCATCTTGGCGATGGGCTGCCAGACTTCGAACATCTTGGAGTAAGTCTTCATGGAGGAGAGCATATCTTCCATGGCCGTTTTGCCCGCTTCGCCGCTCATGAACGAACGCATTGAGGTAAACTGCTTGGTGGATTGGCTGAACCACTGCTCATAGATTTTCATCCACTGCTCGTACATCTTGCGGGTTTCGGCCATCGGGTCGCCCGTTATGAAGGGGTTCTGCATCGAAAAAGCCTGCGACTGGCCCGTGGGCATCGCGCCTTGCATCATGCCCATCCAGGTTTTCATCATGTCTGATTGCATGTCCATAAAGCGGCGGTACATGTCGGAAGAGTATTCCATCGGGCGCGACGAGTTGTTACCCATCATGCCGCCCATCATATTGCTTATATTACCCATCATATTGTTCATATTACTCATGTTTGCCATATTGGGCACCGCTTCCATCATGGATTGGCTAGTTTCTTTTACGGTGCTGCTGACGATATTGCGCTGCTCTTCGAACCAGGAGCGGTAGATGTCCGCACCTTTTTCGGCTACCTCGCCGCGCATCATCGAGTCTTGCAACTTGCGGGCGGCTTCCAGCCAATTGTTCATAGTCTGAGACTGCGACTCAGCCAAAGAACTTACGGGATTCTTGTAATTTGCCATCGGTTTAAATGTTATTTGTTCTGGATTGTTGATTACTCATTAAAATTACGGAGACTGCAAAGGGTATCAAAACCGCAAATCCTTATATTCGAATTGGCAATTACTCAAAAGCGGTAAACTGATCACCACTTTGCTTTTGCTGTTATTTTCCGAAAAGCCACTCATCTGTTGGTAAAGGTGCTTTATGGGCCGATTTTTACTCACTAAAATTTCACTCACATGCTTAAAGTAGGCGATGATTTTCACCTCAAACTTTTTTTTAATCAGTCACAAATAGATCAGTTTGCCGAACTGACGGGCGATCGCAATCCCCTCCACACCGATGCGGACTTCGCCGCGACGACCATTTTCAAAAGGCCCATCATGCACGGCATGTTCGGGGCGGCCGTGTTTTCGCGCATCTTTGGGGCCGACTTTCCCGGTTCGGGCACTATTTATCTGAGCCAATCCGTCGAGTTCAAACGGCCCATGTACGTCGAAACCGACTACGAGGCCGTCGTGCGCCTCGTCGAGCACGACGCCCAGCGGCACCGAGGGCACTTCCTGACCGAAATTACGGACGTCCAGACGGGCAAAGTAGTCATGACCGGGGCGGCCACCCTGCAGCATCCCGAAAAGCTCTGAGGCGCGTTTGCCGAATAGGCGGACAGGATAGTTAGACTTTTCTTGCAAATAATTGGCGTTAAAAAGCCGCTTTTTCTAATGAAAAGGCGGCTTTTTGTGTGGAATGTACTTTCTGACGCGTTTTAGTTTTCATTTAAAAATATCATTTCCAAACTTGCGTTTCCGTTTCGTACCCGCTAATTGACTGATTATGAAGACCTTTCTGTTGGTAATCTTGCCCGTAATGGTGTGGGCAGGCATCACCACTGCCGTACTCACGCAAGAAGATACGACCCCGCAGGTGACGTACGAAGATTACGGCGATCAGACGCTGGCCGCTGTCAACGACCGCATCCGGCGCTATCCGCGCTCTTCGAGCAACTTCTACCAGCGGGCGCTGTTGCTGCGCGAAATGGGAAAACGCGAAGAGGCTTTCGCCAGCGTCAACCAGGCCGTCGAACTCAACAATGGCGACCCGCGCTACCATTTTCTGATGGCCGAAATGTACGGGCCCGACAGCGCCGCGGCCGCCATCCGGTCGGCCGAACGGGCAGCCTCGCTGGGGTTGGATACGCTGCCCAACGCTGCCCTGCTGGCCGACCTCTACCGCCGACAGGGCGACCACGCCCGTAGCCTGACCTACATTGACCAGGCGCTGGCCAAAGCCCCCGACGAAGCCGATCTGCACTACCGCAAAGCACAGTCGTTGCTGGTGAAAGGCGACACCGCCGACGCCCGCCGCAGCCTGACGCGCAGCCTCGAACTCAACGCCGACAACCCCAAGGCGACCGTTACGCTGGCGCGCATCTACCTCGACGAAGCGCAGTACGACCAGGCCCTGACGTACTTGTACCGGAGTTTGCAGGACAATCCCCGCGACGCCGACCTGACCTACAGCACCGCCTATGCCCTGCGCCGCACGGGCCAGACCGACAGTGCCCAGGCCCTCTACCAACAGGTGCTTACCCTCGAGTCCGACCACGCTTCGGCCCACAGCGAGTTGGCCTTCATCAACTACTCACGCGGCCGCTACCAAGACGCCCACACCCACGCCAGCCAGTCGCTGCGCGCTGATAAGGAAAACAAAGAAGCCTTGCTGACCCTGGCCCGTCTCAACGACCGACAAAAAAACTATTACGGCGCCCTGGAGCAGTACCGAAAAATTGTGGAGATAGACTCTACCTACACCCCGGCCGTCAACGAGCTGGAGAAACTGAAGGGAAAGATCGCCTGGTTGCGTTATTTGGAGAAGAAAAAGGGCGAAGGCTCCGAGAGCTGATCGCCCCGTGGCAAACTTTCGAAGACCCGCGCCGTGCGGGTCTTTTTTTATACCGTACTTTAAGGTGCCGTTCGGCTTGCTCCGATGCTCGAAGAAATCATCCGCCTCGACCAACAGTTTTTTTTGTGGCTCAACCAGTGGCATTCGCCCTTCTGGGACGAGGCCATGGCCCACATTACGG
>DAIMZG010000025.1:0-17027 GCA_036734065.1 Catalimonadaceae bacterium | reverse complement strand
TGGGCAGCAACCAGTCGGCGGGCCAAAACCAGGTGTACGTAGCCTACGAGCGCATCCCGCGCCCCAACGATTTCGACGCCAGCCAAGGTGAGCCCAGCACCAAGCACGAAGTGCTGCTGCCCACCACGCAGGCGGGCACCTACTACATCCTCGTAACGACCGAGTCGCCCTTTTTCGGGGCCCAGGTTGTTACCCTCGAAGCCGAGACCCTGCCCTTCTCGATCCTGAGCATCGCTCCCCACACGGTAGGGCAAGGCCGGGTCACTACGCGCGTGCGCGGCGCGGGCTTCCGGCCCGAAACGGACTTTCAGCTCCGCACGGCGGGAGGCACCACCGCCGTGGCTTCGGCCCAGATCAGCACTTTTTTCAGCAGCATGCAGGTGGATTTGCGCTGGAACCTGGTCAACGTACCGACGGGCACCTACGACGTGGTGGCCGTCAATCCGGACGAAACGGTTTTCCTGGCCCAGGCCCTCACCGTGGAAGTGCCCCGCCCGCTGGCCATCGAATACGAAGCCCAGACGCCTCCCTTTATCGGTGCCAGCAGCACGGGGGTGTACAGTTTTGTGCTGCGCAGTCAGACCAACGTGGACATCCCCTACGCCGAGGTGTCGCTGATCTTTCCGGGTTTTGCCAACATGGTTTCGCTGACCACCTCGGCCAAACTGCGCAAGCCCTCCGACCTGGTGCCGCCCGCCGAGCGCGACTCCACCCTCGACTATTTTGAATACGAAGTGGAGGACCTCGAAGACGGGGCGCGCGTGGCCGAGATGGTGGCCCGCGACATCCGGCCCGGCGAATTGATGACCATCAATGCGGCCTTCAAAAACTTTCGCTTCAATTCCTTCCCGGTCGGGCTGCTGATCGAAACCAAAACGCGCTTTCAGTATTTCCGCGACCAACTCGACTTCATCGAAGAGCTGCGGCAAGAGCTTTTGGCGGTGGACGAGCTGGCCGACGACCCCGAGTTTTTCGTGGTCGTCAACGATTCGGTGGCCTACCGCGACTCGGTGCTCTACTACGGCTACGTGGTGCCCGGGCTGGTGGGCTCCATCGCCGATGCGGTCAACCCCGATCCGGACTTCGATCCGGGCAACAGCCCGGGTACGCAGACGGGTACCAATTTCTTTTTTCAGCCCGACGGGATCTACGAATGGGAGATCAACCAATACGACGGCACCGAGGGGCAGGACCCCGGCTGGGACTTGATTGCCGCCTCGGAAAACATCTTCGTGCAGGCCACGCCGCAAAACCCCTTCGTGGTGCGCGTCCATTCCCTCACCCTGCAAAACGTGCCCGGCCCGCTCGAAAACTGGAACCCGCTCGTGCCCAATACGTGGGTGATCGCCACGGCCGACAGCGGCTTTGTGGACTACGCCGACAACAAGTTTGAGGTGGACATTGAACCCTTCCTCCAACACAACTTTGTGCCCCTAGGAGCCGTGTTTCGGGTTGATCTTGATCCGCAAGACCCTACCCAACTCCTGCTTTCCTACATTCTGGGGGGTGGCCCGATCACCGCGCCCGTCGTCACGATCCAGCCCACCAACGCCAGTTGTGCGGCAGACAACGACGGTACGGCCACGGCCAGTGTATCGGGCGGGTTTGCACCTTACACATTTTTGTGGAGCAACGGTGCCACCACCGCCCAGGTCAGCAACTTGGCGGCGGGCAACTACACGGTCACCGTCACCGATGCGGCGGGCCAGCAGGCAACGGCCAGCACGGTGATTGGTGAGCCTCCGCTGCTGGTGCTCACGGTGGGCAAAACGGATGTGACCTGCGCGGGGGACAATGACGGCACGGCCACCGCGAGCGCCACGGGCGGCACGGCTCCCTACAGCTTCGCGTGGAGCACGGGCGCCACGACGGCCAGTATCTCTAACCTGGCAGCCGGCAGCTATACCGTCACCGTCACCGACGCCAACAGCTGCCAGCGAACGGGCAATGTCACCGTCACGCAGCCTGCCCCGCTCGTGCTGACAACCAGCGGCACAAATGTGACCTGCGCGGGGGACAACGACGGCACGGCCACCGCGAGCGCCACGGGCGGCACGGCTCCCTACAGCTTCGCGTGGAGCACGGGCGCCACGACGGCCAGTATCTCTAACCTGGCAGCCGGCAGCTATACCGTCACCGTCACCGACGCCAACAGCTGCCAGCGAACGGGCAATGTCACCGTCACGCAGCCTGCCCCGCTCGTGCTGACAACCAGCGGCACAAATGTGACCTGCGCGGGGGACAACGACGGCACGGCCACCGCGAGCGCCACGGGCGGCACGGCTTCCTACAGCTTCGCGTGGAGCACGGGCGCCACGACGGCCAGCATCTCTAACCTGGCAGCTGGCAGCTATACCGTCACCGTCACCGACGCCAACGGCTGCCAACAAACGGGGGGTATCACAATTGCTGAGCCTGCCCCCTTGGTACTTACCACGGCAGCTACCCCCGCAAGCGAGGGGCAAAGTGATGGAACCGCATCGGTGTCCATTGCGGGCGGAACGCCCAACTACAGCATTGTATGGGGAAATGGGGCCACCTCGGCCCAGATTACAGGATTGGCACCGGGTGTTTATGGTGTGGTGGTAACAGATGCCAACGGCTGCGAGGAAATTGACTTGGCGATTGTCACCGAGGAAGAAGACGGCGATGATGATGACGATGATGACGACGACGATGATGACGACGACGATGATGATGATGACGATGATGACGACGACGACGATGATGACGACGACGATGATGACGACGATGATGATGACGACGATGATGACGACGACGATGATGATGACGACGATGATGACGACGATGATGATGACGACGATGATGATGACGACGACGATGATGATGACGACGACGATGATGACGACGATGATGACGATGATGACGACGATGATGACGACGATGATGACGACGATGATGACGACGACGATGATGACGACGATGATGACGACGACGATGATGATGACGATGATGACGACGACGATGATGACGACGACGATGACGACGACGATGATGACGACGACGATGATGATGACGATGATGACGACGATGATGGCGGCGGATTCTGCCAGGAACCCGGCCCGCCCGGTTGCGCGCAGGCACAAACCATTTGTTGCTATTTCACCAACAAAATCTGTCAGACCGGCATCAATAGGGTATGTCGAACCAGTTGCGGTCGGCTAGCGGGTCGCTGCCTGGTAGGAGGTGCCCGCTTCGGGCCGTGGGGTGCGGCGGGTGCCGGAGCTGGTTGCTACCTGGGTTGTCGCTTGCTCTGCCGTTCCGCCAGCCGAAAGCTGTGTAGCACTACCACCGACTATTTCTGCAGCCAGATTATCGCGTCCTGCGACCCCAACGAGATCATCGGGCCGCCCGGCTTTGAAGAGCCTCGCTGGGTATCCAATCGTGATACCCTGGGCTACCGCATCTACTTTGAAAACGATCCCGAACTGGCCACCGCGCCAGCCCAGCGCGTCGAAATCACCCAGCAGGTGCCCGCCGAACTCAATCCGTTCAGCTTCCGTCTGCGCGAGTTTGGCTTTGGGCCGTACCTGTTCCAGGTGCCCGGCAACGTAGCCAGCTACACCACCGTGCTCAACCTGGCCGATAGCATTGGCTTCAACGTGGCCGTCACGGCGGGACTCGACGTGGTTAACAGCCGCCTCTTCTGGGTTTTCGAAACCATTGATCCGGCCACGGGCTTGCCGCCCAACGATCCCTTCCAGGGCTTCCTGCCCGTCAACGACTCTGCCACGGGCAGCGGCGAGGGCTACGTGTCCTACCTCATTGTGCCGCGCAGCACGACGGCTACTTTCGACAGCGTCGTGGCCGAGGCCTCCATTGTCTTCGACATCAACGACGCCATCGTGACCGATCCGTACGTCAACACCCTGGATGCCGACGCCCCCGTGTCATTTGTCAACCCCGTGCCGGCCGTAGTGCCTCGGGGCTACGAAATGACCCTGAACGCCACCGACATCGGCAGCGGCGTCCGAGACTACGCCCTGTTCGTGGCGGCAGCCGACAGCGCCTTCCGATTGCTGGCCGCGGGCATATCGGCCGATAGCAGCTACGCCTTCGACGCGCCGCCCGGCGACTACTGCCTCTTTGCCCTGGCCACCGACCAAACTGGCAACCGCGAAGCCGCCAAAGCCACGGCCGACGTTTGCTTTACGCTGGTCGAAAGCCTACCCGACACTACCAGCCTGGCCCTGGACAGCGACCTGGCCGCTGCCTACTGCACGGGCGATACGCTGGTAGCCACCTGGACCAGTCAGCTCATCAGCACCGTCTCGCTGGACTTGCTCGCATCGGACAATACCAGCGTCCCCGTTGTGGCCAATCTGGCCGCCGCGCTCGGCACTTTTGCCTGGCCCATTCCCGATAGCCTTCCGGCTGGCAGCTACCGCCTGCGCATCGGCGGCGAGGGGCTGGCCGATACCAGCACGGCCTTCGTCTGGAACGGCGCCATTGATCCCGTACTCGTCCAAACCGATACGTTGCTGGCTTGCGCGGGCGATACGGTCACCCTGACGGGCCAAGCGGGCTTTACCTCCTACCTGTGGAGCACGGGCGATACCACCGCGACGCTGACCACCACGCAACCCGGCCGCTACATCCTACGCGGCACGACTGCGGCTGGCTGCAACCGCACCGACACGGTGGTAGTGTTCTGCGCGCCTTTCGTCTGGACGGGCCTGGGCGCCGACGCTGAATTTGGCAACCCGGCCAACTGGAGCCAGGCCGTCCCGACAGCGGCGCAAGCGGCCTACATTCCGGCCAGCGCGCCGCAGATGCCCGTGGTCAGTGGCACGTTTGCCATCCGCGACCTGGTCTTGGAAGAAGGGGCTTCGCTGAACCTGGCGGGAACCCTGCAACTGCACGGCGACCTGCAAAACGACGGAAACCTGACGGGCGCGGGCGAACTGGCCTTCGTAGGTCAGGGGCCCCATACGCTGGGCAGCCGCCTACCGCTCACGCTCCAGCACCTAGCGCTGCAAACCACCGATTCGGTGCGGTTGCAACAGTCGGTGACGGTGGCGGAAACGCTGCGCCTCGCGTCGGGTACGCTGGCCCTGGGCAGCCACACGCTCACCCTGCGCTCCGACAGCCTCGGCACGGCCGCCATACCGGCCATTGAGGACCCGGCGGCGGTTGGCGTATCCCGCACCAGCGGACGAGTGGTGATGCAACGCTTTGTAGGCAGCAACCAGACCCGCTACTTCAACCTGGGCACCCCCATGCGGCCCGCCGGGCGTACGCTGGACTTTCCCTTCTTTCTGAGCAACAATGCGGCTAATACCCTCTTCTGGTATAACGAAACGCTACCGGGCAACCAGAACCTGGGCTGGCAGTCGCCGGGTAACGCGCAGGCGGGCCTGCCGATGGGCCGGGGCTTTATTGCCTACCTGCCACAGCCGCAGGTGATCAGCACCAGCGGCCTGCCCCACATCGGCAGCCTGGCCGCCCCGCTCACTTACACGGCCAGCGGCCTGCCCGACGACGACGGCTGGAACTTGCTGAGCAATCCCTACCCGGCCGACCTGGACTGGGCCACTGCCTTCGCGGCCAGCACCCACCTGACGCCCTTCGCCTACGTGCGCCTCACAACCAATACCTACCAGGTGCTGGATGCCCAGGCCGCTGGCGGTATCATTCCTTCCACGAGCAGCTTCTTTGTCAAGGCCCTGGCACCCGACCCGGCGCTGGCCTTCGCCGAGGGCCAGAAAGCCACGGGTGGCGCCCGGCCGCTGACCGCCACGGATGCGCGCCTGGTGCTGACCTGGGCGCAGGGCGCGGTGAGCGAACAGACCGTCATTCGCTTCGGGACGGGCAGCCACGCGGGCTACGAGCCGCTGCGCGATGCCCTCTACCTGAGCGGCGGGGCGCACGGCCTGAGCAGCCAGGCCGCCACGGGCCAGTGGTTGGCCATCAACACGGTGGGTGAAGCGCCGACCGACCAAATTGTACCGCTGGTGGTGAGCGGCGCGGCCGGCACCTACACCCTGGAATTGACCGATGGACCGGAAACATTGCCGCCGGGCACGCAGGTGCTCCTTCGGGATCACGTGCTGGGCACTTTGCAACCCTTCGGGGCGAGCGTGTCCGTGGCCCACGCGGGCGGCACGGTAGCCGATCGCTTCGAGGTGGTATTCACCACGGAGGTAACGGCCCTACCCGATGCGGCGGGCGTCCGGCAAATGGCCGTTTACCCAAATCCGACGACGGGGCTGGTCAACCTGCAGTTGCTGGGCGAATGGCCCGCCGAGGGATGGGCCATCGTGCGCGACCTGTTGGGTCGGGAGGTAGGCCGCCACCAGTGGCGGGGCCGTCGTGCGGTGCTGCCCCTCTACCTGCCCGCCGGGGTGTACACCCTCGAGGTGCGCAGCCAAGACGTACGCCAGCAAGTAAAACTGATTGTGCAATGAGCAAGGTTGAAAATAAGCCAGACCATGAATCGGATCCGCGTCAATAAGAAAGCGCCGAACCATGCGGCGCCTAACACACGGGAACAATCGCTGCGCAGTTGGTGGGTCATGCTGGCCATCCTCACGGCCTTGCTGTTTGTGGGACGCAAGTGGTCTCCTTCGGGGGCCAAGCCTCGGCCCGTGTCGCCACCTGTTGTCCGACCTACGGCCACGCCCCCGGATTCGGCGCGTATTTTTACGGATCAAGTGCTGCAACGACAAGACACGGCGTTGCAGCACCTTGCCGCCCGGAGTGCTGGTGACACCTGGATACGAAATGCCCAGGCCGGGGCCTTGCCGGATTTTTGTCGCCGGAGCGCCGCCTACCTTCAATCGTCACTACAGCCAACGGGTCAATTCGTCTATCAGATCAGGCTGGACGCGCCCGGCCAGCCTTCTTCCCGGTATAACTGGCTGCGCCACGCGGGGGCCATTTACGCCCTATGTCAGTTTGCCGAAGCGTACGCCGACTCGTCCAGCCTGGCAGCGGCCCACAGCGCTGCCGATTTTCTCAAGCGCAGCACTATCCGTACCATGCAAATAGACGAACAAGACGAGCCCCTACGTCAGGCGCTGGGCGTATGGTCGGAGCGGGCGGTCACCGGACAACGTGCGCCCAGTGCCATCAAGCTAGGGGGTACGGGATTGGGGCTGATTGCCCTGTTGAGTCTGGAAAAACTTCGTCCGGGCAGTACAGCACCCGACACCCTGCACCGTCTGGGGCATGGATTGCTGGCCATGCAAAAGGCCGATGGCAGTTTCTATTCCAAGTACATTCCGTCCAAAGGCGGACTCAGCGAAGCGTGGACGTCCCTCTACTACCCGGGCGAAGCGGCACTAGCCCTGACGATGCTCTACGAATGGAATCAAGCGCCCATCTGGCGCGAGGCTGCCTGTAAGGCACTGGCTTATTTGGCTCGCCAACGGCGTAGCCAGACCATCGTAGCGGCAGATCATTGGGCCTTGCTGGCTACGCAGCGTCTGCTACCGCACCTTGCGACCACGTCTTCTTCGTACGATTCACTTCTCCTACACGCTATCCAGGTTTGCGGCAGCATGCTCGACGACGTCACGCCCTTGTCAAATCCGGCCTTTCCCGGATGCTTCGTGGCGGATGGACGCACCACGCCCACTGCCACCCGACTGGAGGGTCTGCTGGCGGCCGCAACTTTTCTGCCAGATACCTTGTCAGCGTTGCACGCCCGCCTGGACGCCGCGGCAGCCCTGGGCATCAGGTTTTTAGTAGAAACGCAGTGTACACAACCCCCTCACATAGGAGCCATGCCCCGCAGCGCAGCTTATACCCTTCACGCACCCGACCGCCGAGCCGCCGAAGTGCGTATTGACTACGTGCAGCACGCGCTGAGCGCCGTTTTGGCGTATGAACTGTATAGGACACGTTGAATGGGGATAGCGAGCAAAAGGCTCCTGTTCCTAACTGCTTTAAAAAACCGGACTGATGCACGAATTGTACTCACAACTCTTCAATCACAACTACCATATCGAGCAAGCAGAAAAGCTTTAATCACTCGTGTTATTGCGCTACTTTTTTCTGTAAGCAATGACGTCCAGGTCACCAATTCTTTGCATTTGACCGTCCGCAGTAATCAACGGAATTCCTAAAAATATCGCAGTAGCAGCTATGATGCTATCGGGGAGACTCAAACGGTGTTTCCTACGTATGGCGATGGTATACTGCTTGATCCCGTCATTGAGTTATACTATTCTGCAATCTTCCAGAAAGTCACGGACGCGGGCTTCTCCTTCCTCATTGAGGAGGTGGTAGCTTAAAAGCTCCAGTTCGGTGACAACCGAAACAAAAAGTGTCCTGCCATCGAAAAAACTGCCCAAGGTGTCATCCCCCGAGAGCAGATAAATGGCAATGTTAGTGTCGAGGAACAATTTATCGCCATTCGTCACGCCACTTTTTTTGTAGTGCAAGCCCGTCTTCCATGAACTTCACCTTTCCACAGTGCTTTTTGGAATCAAAGCCTTTTTTGTCTTTTTTTTCGAGCAGTTGGCCGAGGGCTTTTTCCATTTCCTCTTTACTGCTCCCCTCGTTGATGACTGTTACCATTGTCTTGGTTTTGGGTCTTTAACAAAGTTACGGTTTGCACAGTACAAAGCTGCATTCCAACCGCTAAAGCTCCTTCTGGGTGACATAAGACGATCGAGCGCGGGCCGTCTGAATGAGTTTTCCCGAAAACCGTTCCACAAAGACGCTGGCCTTCGTAGGCCTAGGGACCCTCCTTTTCGAAGGCAAGCTAATAGGTCTGCGCGTCAGGCGTGCACCACGGCCACGTTTTCGACGACGGTGTAGTGCGGGAAAAGGCCCGTTTGCTGGATGACGTAGCCCATGCGGCGGCGCAGCCCGGCCACGGGCAGGGTGCGCACGTGGGTGCCTTCGAACAGCACGCGGCCGCCGGTAGGTTCGAGCAGGCGATTGAGTATGCGCAGCGTGGTGGTTTTGCCACTGCCGCTGGTGCCCAACTGGGTCAACGCCTGGCACGCCCCCAGCCGAAACGAGACACCATCCACGGCGCGGTCATCGCCAAAGTCTTTGGTCAGTTACTGGCTTTCGATCATGCGGCGAAGGGTTGCTCAGGAACGTAACGCAAAAGCGCCCCAAACCTCCCGCCGGGTGGGTTGGGAATGTGCGGGGCGGGCTAATTGGGGATTACTCCTCTGCACATTTTCGCAAAAAGCATGGAAATAACATCCTAATATCCTACTTTGGTGTAGGCTTTAACCACCCCAGCTAACTTTTTGTAGGGAATGGCGCAGGCCAGTAAATTATTTGTTGGCCTAAAGGCTTAGTACAAGTGCTTGGGTATAGGTGTGGATGTTGAGAAGCTAGGCTCCAGCGTAAGGACGTTTTGAAAAGAAGTCGATATCTAAGATTTTAATAAATTTATACCATGAAGTATCTAACTTTAACCATTCCAGACCATCTTGATTTGGGTGAGAGGGAAACAAAAAGATTTCTTGCGGCAAAAATGTATGAAATCGGAAAGCTTTCCCTCGGACAGGCCGCCGAATTGGCCGGGTTATCCAAAGTGGCATTTTCAGAGATTTTGGCTGATTACGATGTTTCTTTAATCAATTATCCCCCCTCAGATATTATAAAGGATGCAGGACAATTCTGATATTATAATTTCAGATACCAGCTGTTTGATAATTTTGGATAAAATTGACGAACTTGAATTATTGAGGAAGGTGGAGAGGAAGATTTACGTGACCCCGATTATTTCAAAAGAGTTCGGTAAAAGTAAGCTTGTCCCCAAAAACTAGACAAAAAAAAGAGGTAGCTTAAGCACGGTCTCCTTAACTTTCAACTAACCAAAGGGAGGAAAAAAATGAGTCGCAAGCGATCAACCCACAGTTCTAGTTTCAAGGCCAAGGTAGCCCTGGAGGCGCTACGTGAGCAATCCACCCTGGCAGCGCTTTCGGCACGTCACGGGATTCACAGCACACAAATCAGCCAGTGGAAAAGCACCGCCGTGAGGCGGTTGACCGAACTCTTTGATGCCAAACGAGGCCCAAAGCCTGCGGTTGACCCGGAGGCTGTAAACGAGCTTTACAGGGAGATCGATCGGCAGAAAATGGAGGGGGCGGCCCCCCGCATCGAGTTTTTGAAAAAAAAGCTGGGCGAATGAGTCGCTCGGTTCGTCTGTCGTGGATTCGGCCTAGACTCACCCATGAACTTCGAAAACTGGGGTATGAAGTAAAAGTCGTAATGTAGAACACCTTAAAGAATAGGACACCCAAGACCTGAGCGAACACGTGAAAAAATATCATTTGTTGCAAAGAGTGCAATTAAGGGTAATGTTTATCACTTTTGGATAAAATTGGATACAAAACGGATATACCCAAAAAGCTGAACCAAAAACTGGACTTTGAAAGCCCGGTACACCACAAGATAAACCAGCTTTTAAGCATCGTAGATACTTTTAAAGGAACTTGGAAAGCGCTGGAGCAAACTAAAAGTGGTTACCTCAAAGAACTGCGTAAGATTGCCACTTACGTTAATTAATCAAAATTTTTTGAAGAAAATTCATTTATTCAGGCATTGAGCCTGATTAAAAAAAGCCCGATTCATCCCCCGGCTAAAGCCCCAAGTGTTGGGGCTTTCTCGGGCAAATTGTCGTAAAAATCCAGCCCCGCGGGTAGCCGCAAACCGTCAAGACACCTCCCACCCACAGCGGCGTCAAATGCCAAGTCTCGGCGCGCGCTGGTGACCACGAGTCTTTCTTGTCAATTTTAAGCCTTACACAAGTCCGGCCATACTTCCCAAAAAACCCTGCGCGGGTGCGGTTGGGCGTGTGGGCGAAACCCTTGTCCGCCTTGCTCGTCAGTTGAGCACGCAACTCCTGCACAAACTACTCGTCAAAGAATATTTGAATCATGAAAGTTTTTCAGTGTGATCACTGCGGTCAGCCCGTCTATTTCGACAATGAGCGCTGCGAAAACTGCGGCTCGGTGCTGGGCTTTCTGCCGTCCGACCTCCGGTTTGTCGCCCTGACGCCGGAAGGAGACGGCTGGCGGGCACGCGCCCAGCCGGACTTGGCTGTGCAGTTTTGCCAGAATCACGCCTACGATGCCTGCCAGTGGCTGGTAGAAGCGGGCGGCAGCGAAACGTTCTGCCCGTCCTGCCGCTTGAACCGGACCATCCCGCCGCTCGATGTGGGCCGCAATCTCGAGGCGTGGCGATCGCTTGAGCGCGGCAAGCGGCGCCTCATCTACAGCTTGCTCCGGCTCGGCCTGCCGCTGGCGAGCAAGCTGGATGATCTGCAAACGGGGCTCGCTTTCGATTTTCTCTCGGAAGAGGCGGCCACCAATGGCCCCGTCCTCACCGGGCATGCCCACGGGCTGATCACCCTCAACATTGCCGAAGCAAACCCTGTCCACCGGGAGCGCCTCCGGCACCTGATGGGCGAACCTTACCGCACAATCGTCGGGCACTTTCGTCACGAAATCGGCCATTTCTACTGGGAACGCCTCCTCCGCACCGATCCGCAGGCGCTCGAAGGTTTCCGTACCTTGTTCGGCGACGAACGGGCCGACTACGGCCAGGCCCTGGCGCATCATTACGCACAGGGGCCGGTGCGCGACTGGCCAAGTCAGTACCTAAGTGCCTACGCTGCGGTGCATCCCTGGGAAGATTGGGCCGAAACCTGGGCGCACTACCTGCACCTACTCGATATGCTCGAAACGGCGCATTCTTTTGGCGTATCGCTCGCCCCCCACCTGGTGGACAGCCCGGCCATGCACCTGCCCCACACCTTCGACCCGTACGAAGAAACCAGCGTGGAGGCGATTCTGGCGGCGGCCTTGCCGCTGACCCTAGCCGTCAACAGCCTGAATCGCGGCATGGGACAGCCCGATGTGTACCCCTTCGTGCTGCCGCCGCCGGTGGTCGAAAAACTCCGGTTCATCCACGGGGTGATACGCCACCACGGCGTAGGCGAAAACAGGCAATTTGCGCCTGCGGGATGACGGGCCACCACCCCCGAAACCGTTGGGATGATGCCCGGGATGGCACCTTTCCCGAGCTTGTGTACCAAACAAAGTGCCGTCCTTTGCTCGTTATTATCTTTATTCGCTGAACTTTTGGAAATGGATACTCAAAATTATCAGGTCGGAGAAAGCTTTGACGAAATGTTTACCCAAGCGGGTGCGTGCAGACCGCACTACGTCGAATTTCTCAAACACCTAAAGAAAACTAGCCCCAAGAAGATATCTTATCTGCAACACGCGGCCAACAAAAATCAGGTGTCCTTGGGTATGACCTTCAACGTCTATCACGACAATCAGGGGACGGAGAAAATTCTTCCCCTCGACGTGGTGCCGCGCATCATTGCCCATCAGGAATGGAAACAACTCGAAGCCGGACTCAAGCAGCGCATCTACGCCCTGAACCTATTTATTAACGACATCTACAATGACCGGAAGGCCCTCAAAGACAAGATCGTCCCCGAAGAGCTGATTCTGGGCAGCAAAGATTACCTCGCGCCTTGCGTGGGGCTGCACCCACCGCGGGGCATTTGGTGCCACATCACCGGGACGGACCTGGTGCGGAATAGCGACGGGAATTTTTATATCCTCGAGGATAATTTGCGCTGTCCTTCCGGCGTGTCCTACATGCTCGAAAGCCGGGAAATCATCAAGCGCGCCTATCCGCACCTGTTCAATCAGTTGGGCGTAATGCCCGTGTCTGATTATCCGGTGAAGCTGTTGCACATGCTGCAGTACATTTCCAACAAGTCCAAGCCCGTGGTGGGCGTGCTGACCCCGGGCATTTACAACTCCGCCTACTTTGAACATTCGTACCTGGCCTTGCAGATGGGCGTCGAGCTGGTGTCGGGCGTTGACCTGGTGACCAAGAACAAACGGGTGTACATGCAGACCACCAAGGGACTGCAGCAAATTGATGTCTTGTACAGGCGGCTTGACGACATTTTTCTGGATCCCCTGGCCTTCAACCCCGAATCGCTGTTGGGTGTACCCGGCATTTTCGAGGCCTACAAGGCCGGGAACGTCGCCTTTGCCAACGCGCCGGGCACGGGCGTGGCCGACGACAAGGCCGTGTACGCTTACGTACCCAAGCTGATTAAGTATTACCTGAACGAAGATCCCATCCTGCACAGTGTGCCCACCTATCTGTGCCGAGAAGCGCAGGACAGACAGTACGTACTGGACAACATCGAGCAATTGGTGGTGAAAGAAACCAATGCCGCCGGTGGCTACGGCATGCTGATCGGGCCCAAGGCGACCAAAGCCGAACACGCCAAATTTCGGGAATTGATCAAAGGCAATCCTACCAACTATATTGCCCAGCCTACCCTGTCTTTGTCCACGGTGCCTACCTGGACCGACGAGGGCCTGGAGGGAAGACACGTGGACCTGCGGCCGTACATTCTCTACGGAGAAGATATCGAGGTCATACCCGGTGCCCTCACGCGGGTGGCGCTCAAAAAAGGCTCGTTGGTGGTGAACAGCTCGCAGGGCGGCGGTACCAAAGACACCTGGGTGCTATACAATTAATGTTAAATTTTAGACGCAAAAAGATATGTTAAGCCGAGTTGCGGATTCAATGTATTGGTTGGGTAGATACCTAGAGAGGGCGGAAAACTACGCCCGTTTCATTGATGTGAACTTCAACCTCATGCTGGACTTACCCCCTGACCTGAAAGCGCAGTGGGAACCGCTCGTGAACGCCACGGGCGATCACGAGCGGTACGCGCAAAAGCGCACGACGATGGATCGGAAAGAAATCATCTACTTTCTGGCCTTCGACAGCGAAAATCCCAATTCGATCATATCGAGCATCAACCTCGCGCGGGAGAATGCCCGGGCGATCCGGGAAAACCTGACCAGAGAATCCTGGGAAAAACTCAATGACCTGTACCACTTTGTACAGACAATGGCCGAGAAAAAAACCTGGAGAAAGGATGACCCCAGGGATTTTTTCGACAGCGTCAAGAACCAGATTCTGCTGCTCTACGGACTGGCCTACAGCACCGTAGCCCGCACCGAGGGCTGGTATTTCCGGCAATTGGGGCTCTTTCTGGAAAGGGCCGACAAAACCAGCCGGATCGTGGACGTGAAATACCACATCTTGCTGCCCTCTCCCAACTGGGTAGGCACGCCGCTAGATTTCCTGCACTGGACGGCGCTGCTCAAATCGGTAACGGCTTTCAATACGTACAAGAGAATGTACGGCAATATTGAGCCGACCAAAGTAGTAGAATTTTTGTTGTTGGATAAGTATTTCCCCCGATCCGTTTTCTATTGCCTCTGCGAAGCCGAGCGCTGCCTGCACAGAATTTCCGGAAACGCCGACGTAGGCTACAAAAACTCAGCGGAGAAAGCCGTCGGCGAACTGCGGTCGAACCTGGAGTTTACCGACGTGTCCGAGATCGTCGGAATCGGTCTTCATGAATACATTGATAACCTCCAGTCTAAAATTAACCAAGTTTCCCACCGGATTGACAGCAATTTCTTCCAAGTAAAAGACCATATGGACTACCAAAACAGCTCGCAGAAACAATGACTTTTTGTCTAGGAATAAAGACCGCCAATGGCATTGTGGGCCTGTCGGATACCCGCATTACGTCGGGAACAGAGACTACCACTTCCAAGAAGGTCTTTACCGTCAACCGGGAAAAGCATTCTTTCTTTATCATGACCTCGGGATTGCGCTCGGTGAGGGACAAGGCCATCACGTATTTTTCGGAGGTCATCGAGCTGCAAGATCAGAACGTCACCAAGCTCTACAAAATGGCCAACGAGTTTGCCGATCAGGTAAAGCGCGTGGCCGCCGAGGACAAAAAGCACTTGGAAGAAGCGGGCTTGGTCTTCAATCTTTTTTCCATCATCGGGGGACAATTGGAAGAAGACAAGACGCCCAAGCTGTACATGCTTTATCCGCAGGGCAACTGGATCGAAATCAGAAAGGGAACCCCTTTTGTTTCCATCGGGAATACCGGCGCGGGCAATCCCGTGCTGCGCAGGTCTCTGCACTACGAAGACTCGCTGGAATACGCCCTCAAATGCGCCTTTCTGGCTTTTGATGCTACCCGAATCTCCGCCAACGACGTTGACTATCCCATTGACACGGTGGTGCTGGAAAACGATCAGTACTACACCACCGAAAGAAGGTTCACCATGAAAGAACTCGAGCACATTTCCAGCTTTTGGAATGAGCGAATCAAGGGCGCGATCAAAGAACTGCCGGCGGAGGCGCTAACCAAAGCCTTCCGGAAAATCCCAGTGGCATCCGGAAAATCATGAAACTACACATCCAACATTTTACTCGGTATCAGTATTCGCAAAAGGTGGTCTTAAACCCGCACTTAATGTTTCTGACCCCTCAGCAGCGTTCCTATTTTGATACCGAAAAGAGTACAATCAGCATTGTGCCGGAGCCGACGGCGGTGCACGAAAGGGTGGATATGCTGGGCAATGCCCATGCCTGCGCCTGGTTCGAGGGGGCAACCGAGCATTTGTCCGTAGAACTGGCCCATACCATCCAGCTACGCCCTTTCAATCCTTTTGGCTTTTTGCTGACCGAGTTGGTGGCGTTTCCCTTTACTTTTTTCGTGTACGATCCGGAAAAGTCTTTCTTTTTACAGCCCTTTCTGCAAACGGAGCAAGATCCGAAACTGGCCCAGTACGTGATCCGGGCGATGGACGGCACCCCCGACCTGGTTTCTTTTCTTTCCGATCTTACTGGCCACCTGCACGACCAATGGGAGCACATCATCCGGGAGGAACAAGATCTCTGGTCTCCCGATCACACGTTTCAACAGCGCAGGGGTTCCTGCCGCGACCTGAGCTGGATGCTGGTGCACATGCTCAGGAATGTGGGCCTGGCGGCCCGGTTTGTCAGTGGCTATGCGTTCAACCCGGAGCTGGCCGAGGGGCACGAACTGCACGCCTGGGCGGAGGTGTACCTGCCGGGCGCCGGATGGATTGGCCTTGATCCCAGCCTGGGCTTATTGGCCGACAACCAGTACATTCCCCTCGCGACGGGGCATCATCCCAAATGGATTGCCCCCGTGCAGGGGAGCTTTTACGGAAAAGCCTCTGCCGCGCTGGAAACGGAAGTCTGGATCGAGCCCGCATAAGGGATTCCGGGTCACCATCAGGACCAACCCAAGACAAACCTGGCGATTGCCTGAGCCCCCGATCACGGACGCTTGCGAGCGGGCCTCGCCCGGAGGGCTACCTGTCGTGGCGTCCAAGTGTTTTTTTTTCCCCAAAGCCTGCTAGCTTTGGCCACGTACCGTCCTAAAATCGGCCACATGCCCCTCCCCGATCCGGCCACTACGCAGCAGGCACCCCAATGGAAAAGCATGGCCCTTTCTCCCCTTCTGCGGGGATTTACGGCCTCCCTGCCCCATCCGGGCAACTATCCCCGGATAGCCCGCTTGTTCCTCCAGTTTTGCCTCGACAACGGCCATGCCCTCGACCAAACCGCGCTACAGGCCTGGTCGGTTGGCCGAAAAGGCAACATGGTCTCTCCCGTGGCCAAGCTGCTGCGGTACTGTCAGCGGCACGCCATCGCCACCGTCGCGCCCGACGAACAAGTGGTCGTGCGGGGTGGAACTGCCCCCCCACCCCACCGGGGCCCGGCGGCCAACGAACTCGTGCTGCGCTTTCTGGCGCAGGCCACGGGGCTGCGGGGGCAGCATTCGAAGGCCACCTACCAAACCGCCCTCAACGAATTTTTCGACTACCTGGCCTACCGCCAACAGGCGGGCGAGCCCGTGGCGGCAGCTTTCGATGCCCCGACGGTCGCCGCCTGGGTGGACGACCTGCAAAACCGAGACTGCTCGGCCTTCACGATCAACTCGTACCTGACGGCCGTCCGGCAGATGGCCAAATGGATTGTCTTGCAGCACACCACCCTCGTAGATGCGGAGGGCGCTCCCCTGCTCCGCCTCAACGAGTCGCAGCGCGAGGCCCTGCAGCGTATCGAGACCGTTCCCCTTTTGCGGATTCCCGCCGCCTTCTACAAGGATGCGCTCACCGAGCCGGAGCTGGAAACGCTGCTGG
>DAIMZG010000024.1:0-17427 GCA_036734065.1 Catalimonadaceae bacterium | reverse complement strand
AGATGGTGTGCAGCCGGTGCTGATCTACCAACTTGCGCACGCGGGCATATTCCTGGCCGACGGGCAGCTTGACGCGGAGCCAGTCGGGCTTACGGTTTTTGCGGGGCGAGGTATCAGCCGATATGACGGGTAGTTCGATCATGGTGAAAAGAGGTTTTATCAACCAAAAGCCCGTCGCCAAGGCCGGAAGGGCGTTGCGGACGGGCCAAATGGCACGTTGCCAAAAGTAACAAGAAAAACTTGACGCGTGTTTCCGGCCCCCTCAGTACTTGTTGCCGTAGTACAGCGTCAGGAAGGCGGAGGTGAAGACGGCGCGATTCTCGGCGTCGGGGAGGATGATGATCTTGCGCGTGAAGGCCTCGGCCAGCAGGCCGATCTCGATGCCGACTACGCTGTTGTTGAAGCGCCCGAACTCGAAACTCAGGCCCGCTTTGGCGTGCCCACCCATGCGCAGCCGTAAATTGTCGAAGCCCTCGGTGAAGGGAGCCGTGCCGATAATCTGGTTGATGGGCACCTCGGGGCCGTTTTGCACATTGATGGTGCGGGCACCGGGCACGTTGGGCTCGAGATCGCGCACCACGTAGTAGGGCTTGAGCAGGCCCAGGGAAGGACCCACAGCGAAGATGGCGTTGAGGTGCACGCCGTCGTCGGGGGCTTTGCGGAAGAGCACTAGTTCGGTGCCGTAGTTGGGCCGGATCGCGAACAGGTAGTCAACTTTGTTGGGGATGAAGGGACTGCCGCGAAACGTGACCCGAAATTCCTGCGGGTGCTTCACGTTGACGATCTCCAGCCCGAAGGTCTGGTAGCGCAAGGGCGTTTGGGCCCGGGCGTATTTGAAAGCCACTCCGCCAATGAGTCCGCCGTTGGTATTGAAGTTTACCCCGTAGGTAAACTCTTCGTTGTAGTCGTACTCGTCGTCTTCGAAGGCGTCGCGCGGCTGGGCCTGCCCAACCGCAATGGCTAGCCAAGAGGAGAGCAAGAAGATCAGGACAAAATGTATTTTCACGTCCGCAAATTTGAGAGCCAGACAATATAATGTATAATCACCTAACGCCAAAAGCGTTTCGGCGTTGTAGAAAATAAGATAAAGCCGTTTGCATTCTCTACGATTACATCACCCAAAAAATCGCACGATGTCCACCATGACCTTGCACTACGAAGGCGCGCTGCGCACAGCAGCACGTCACGACGCTTCAGGCGCCCGCCTGATCACCGATGCGCCCACCGATAACCACGGCAAAGGCGAAAGTTTCTCGCCCACCGACTTGGTTTGTACGGCCTTAGGGAGTTGTATGCTGACCCTGATGGGCATTGCCGCCGAGCGCGAACAGCTCGACTTGCGGGGCCTGCACGTGACCATCACCAAACACATGGCGGCCAGTCCGCGTCGTATCGGTCAGATTGACCTCACGTTTACGTTTCCCGACATTGCCCTGACAACGGCCCAGCGCAAATTGCTCGAGCAGACGGCCCGGCGTTGTCCGGTGGCGCAGAGCATTTCGCTCGACATCGTACAAAACCTGACGTTCGGCTGGCCCGCATCGGCCGACGTACAGCCCTGACGAACACGAGTCCGCGCGCGAAGCCTTGCGTGTGCCATTTTTTGTGCACTTTGCGCGTAAAATCTTACACAATGTCAAAACCAGAACGAATCATCGTAACGGGTGGGGCGGGCTTCATCGGCTCGCACGCCGTGGTGGAACTCCACGCTGCGGGCTACGTGCCTATTGTCGTAGACGACTTCAGCAACTCGGAAGCCTCCGTGCTGGCAGGGTTGCGCAAGATTGTGGGTGAGGAGGTGGCCAGCCACCAGGTGGACTGCAACGATGAAGCCGCCCTGGCGGCCGTGTTCGAAGCGGAAGGGCCCATCCGGGGCGTGATTCACTTTGCGGCCTTCAAGGCCGTGGGCGAATCGGTACAAAACCCGCTTAATTATTACTACAATAATTTAAACTCGCTACTGACACTGCTGCGCGTGATGCAGCGCTACGACGTGCGCGACCTGGTTTTCTCTTCCTCGTGTACGGTCTATGGCCAGCCGGCCCGGTTGCCCGTCACCGAGGCGGCGCCCTTCCTGCCGGCCGAGTCGCCCTACGGCCATACCAAACAAATCTGCGAAGCGATGCTGCACGACGCCGTACGGGCGCAGCAACCGTTGCGCGCCGTGAGCCTGCGCTATTTCAACCCCATCGGGGCGCATCCTTCGGGCCACATCGGCGAGTTGCCGCGCGGGGTGCCCAGCAACCTGGTGCCTTTCATTACCCAGACGGCGGCGGGCTTGCGACCGGAGCTGTCCGTATTTGGCAACGACTATCCCACGCCGGATGGCACCTGCGTCCGCGATTACATCCACGTGGTGGATTTGGCCCGGGCGCACGTGCAGGCTTTTGGCTGGCTGGCCGGACGAGCCGATCAGCCCCTCTACGAGGTCTTCAACGTCGGGACGGGTTGGGGCAGCAGCGTGCTGGAGGTGATCCACGCCTTCGAGCGGGCCAGCGGACAGGCCCTGCGCTACCGGATTGCGCCGCGACGGCCGGGCGATGTGGTCGAGATCTACGGCGATGTGCAGAAAGCCCAGCGTACCCTGGGCTGGCGCGCGGAACTATCGCTCGCGACGGCCATGGGCGATGCCTGGCGCTGGGAACAACGCCTGCAAAAGCAGCGGGCCACCTAGCTTAGGCGGCCGAAATTTCTTCGAGCAGTTCTTGCACTTCGCGCATGAGTTGGCGCGTCGAAAAGGGCTTGGTCAGGTACCGATTGGCACCCAGCCGCAGGCCCCGGTCGAGGTCTTCCTGCTTGCCTTTGGCACTAAGAAACATGATGCGGATGTAGTTCCATTCTTTGCGCTTGCGCACAAACTGACACACGTCGTAGCCGTCCATGTCGGGCATCATTACGTCGAGGACAATCACGTGCGGGGCCTGGGCCTGGATGATCTCGAGGGCCTCGGTGCCGTTGCGGGCAATGAACACCCGGTATCCTTGCTTGGCCATTAAAAACTCGAGGGAAAGCAGGATGCTGGGATCGTCGTCCACGATGAGCACTTTCTTGATATCGTCGGGAGCGGACATACAATTCAGGTCTTGATATGGCGGGGCAAGCGCACCCTGACGGGTAAGCTGATGGTGAAACGTGCGCCTGCGCCGAGTTGACTTTCTACCCAGATACGGCCGCCGTGGTATTCAATGATTTTTTTACTGATGGCCAGCCCCAGTCCCGAGCCTTCGGGCTTGAGGTTAGTGTGCCCCTTGACTTGCTGAAAACGCTCGAAGATGCTCCGGTGGTGCTCGGGGCTGATGCCCGGCCCGTTGTCTCGGACGTGGACGTAGAGGTAATCACTCATAAAGAAGGCCGTTATCTGAATCTGGCCATTTTCGGGTTCACAGTACTTGATGGCGTTGAAGATGAGGTTGATCAGCACCTGCAGCAGGCGGTCGCGGTCGGCGCGCACGGGGGGCAAGGTCATGGTAATGCTTGACGTCAGGCGTACGCGCTTTTCAGCGGCTAGTGGCTCCATCTGCACCACGGCTTGTTCTATAACCTGTTTGATATCGAGCTGTTCGAAATGGAAAGCCTGTTTGCCCGAGTCGAAGCGCTCCAGATCGAGCACCTGACTGATGAGGCGGCTCAGGCGCTCACTTTCTCCGACGATGGTTTCCAGAAAACGGTTGCGTTGCGCTTGGGGCAGGTCGGGGTTGTCGTAAAGAATCTCTGACAGGGCGCGAAGCGAGGTGAGGGGCGTACGAATTTCGTGCGTCACGGTGGAGATAAACTCATCTTTTTGGCGGTCCAGTTCCTGGAGACGCTCGTTGGTGCGCATTAGCTGGGCGGTGGTTTTGCGCAACTGAGTAGATTTGTACTTGAGTTCTTTGTTATAAGCCAGCAGATATTGCGACTCGCGTAGCATCTCCACCACGTCGTTCATCTGGATGGATTCTTCCTGCACCACCGAGGCCACCATCACCCGGGCCGAGGCGGCGCCGATCACACCGGCGAGCAATTTTTCGGCGTAATTGACCAGTTTGGCGTCCGCTGTGGCGGCGTCGTGGAGCGAGGTGTTATACTGCTGCGCGTAGCTGGCCAGCGCCTGTTCGGTACGGACGGCGCCCAAGAAACTGGCCAGTAGCGTACGGAGGGCAGCTACGTAGGCCGTGCCCTTCCAGGCCAGCGAGCTTTCGTAGATGTTGCCGTAGCGGAAAATATCTACAAACACTTCGGCTTGGTTGACTTCCTTGGCCGTTTGGCGCGAGAAAAAGGAGCCGAGTACGTAGGCCAGCACATTGAGCAGCAGGCTCCAGAACACCGAATGGGCCACGTTTTCCATTCCCGAGAGGCCAAACAGGGCTTGCGGATGCAGCCAGTGCCAACCAAAGGGGCCGTGTTGCAAAATGTCGCCCGACCACATCCCTGCCCGGGCCAGCAGCGGCACGATGGAGGTGTAGCCCCAGGTCAGAAAGCCTATGCCCAGGCCCAGCAGCGCGCCCGTGCGCGTAGCCTGCTTCCAGAACAGCCCGCCAATGGCCGATGGCGCAAATTGGGCGATGGCTGCAAACGACACCAGCCCGATCGAAACCAGTGCGTAGGAGTTGCCAATAAATTTGTAGTAGAGGTAGGCCAGGCCCAGCACCAGAAAAGTGCTGGCCCAGCGAATCAGCAGCAAGGTTTCGCCCGCCAGCAGGTGCCGCAGGCGGATGCCTTTTATCATCAAGGGCACCACCAGGCTGTTGCTGATCATCGTGCTCAGGGCAATGGTGGCCACAATGACCATGCTGGTGGCCGCCGAAAAGCCCCCCACGTAGGCAAAGAGCGTGACAAACTCGTTGCCCTGCACCATCGGCAGGGTCAGTACAAAAGTATCGGCATCCACCGCTTGTTCTTCAAAAAATATTCGTCCCCCAAAGGCCACGGGCAGCACAAACAGGTTGATCAGCAGCAAATAGAGCGGAAATAGCCAGATGGCTTTGTGGAGATGCCGCTCGTTGACGTTTTCGATGACGGCCACCTGAAACTGCCGGGGCAGCAGCACGATGGCCAGTGCCGAAAGCAGCGTATGCCAGAACCACGCACCCTCGAGCATCCGACCGCCCGCATCGAGCGTGAAAAGTGAAAGCAGTTGCGGCTGGGCAGCGGCCCGGCGGAAAATGTCGCCCGGCCCGTCGAAGAGGCCGTACGTCACGTACAGACCTACCGTCAGGAAGGCCAGCAGCTTCACGAGCGACTCCAGCGCGATGGCCGCCACCACGCCCTCGTGCCGCTCGGTGGTCTCGATGTTGCGTGTCCCGAACAGGATGGTGAACACGGCCAGCACCACGGCGATGTAGAAGGCAGTGTCCTGCAAAAAGGGCGTAGGCTGTCCCTGGTGCGTGGATACCTCGGTGAGCACCTCCAGGCTGGTGACGATGGCCTTGAGTTGCAGCGAAATGTAAGGTACAATGCCCAGCACGCAAATCAGGGCCACCAGGCTGCCCAGCGTAGCACTTTTGCCGTAGCGTGCCGAGATAAAATCAGCGATGGAAGTAATGCGCTGCACCTTGCTGACGCGAATGATTTTGCGCAGCAGCACGCCCCACGTCGGGATGATGAGCAGGGGCCCCAGATAGACGGTGATGAAAAAGATGCCACTCTGCGCGGCCAGCCCCACGCTGCCGTAGTACGTCCAGGCCGAGCAATACACCGCCAACGAGAGCGCGTAGATGTAGGGATTATTGACCAGGCTGCGCCCCTGCCGACTGCGGCGTTCGCCATAATACGCAACGGCAAACAGCAGGGTCAGGTACAGGAAAGAAAGCCCGATGAGAACCCACTGGTTGTGCATGGCTCAGTCGCGCTGGTGGCGCTCGGTGAAAAAGGCCAGGAATATGACAAAAGCCCCCCAAACCGAGAAAAGAAAAAAGTACAGCATCGGGATGCCGCCCACCAATACGGGCACGTCGAAGATGCGCAACAGGGGGTAGTTGATCAGAATCAGTACCAGCAGCGTGACGCAGAGCAGTATCTGATTGACGTGTTTTTTTCTTTGCATGGGCCCGGGAAGCCACAGTAAGGTACAAAATTCCGGTAAATGGCCCTTTCAGGGAAGGGGAATTACCAGCCGCTGCCCGATTTGCAACTGGGCACCTTCTAGCTGATTGGCTTGCAATATCTGGGACTGATCGGCCTGGTAACGCTGGGCAATAACCGACAGGCTTTCGCCAGCTGCCACGGTGTGCACTGCCCGTACGCGTATGCGGAGCGCCTGGCCAATTTGCAAGGCATCGCCGGTCAGGTTGTTGGCTTGGCGCAGTTGATCGGCCGATAGCTGATAACGGCGCGCAATGGCGAATACCGTTTCGCCCTCCGCCACGGTGTGCAAATGCTGCGTAGTGCCGCCCGTAGTGGGCTGAGAATTATCCAGCGGCGGTTCGGACACGGGTTCGCCCGCTGCTTCGGCCTCGGCCACGGCACCAATGTCCGTGTCGGTCAGCAGCGAAGAAGGACTAGACTGCGAATTGGCGTACACAATAAGGCCGATAATGAACAGGAACAGGGCCCCAAACACGAAGGGAAGCACGGGATTGTGCGCCGCCCCCGGGCGCGGCTTGGCAGTAGGTTTAGTTTTTTTAGAAGGCATAGGCAAAAAAAGTAAGGATCGTACGCAGACCCAAATGGGGGCAAAATTAGCTCGATCTGCCGGAAGCTACACCACGTTTTGCGCCCGTAGAAACCATTTGTTTTCTTGAAAGCCGGGCTCGGTATCGCCAAAGACTTTTTTTACGTTACCAATACCAAGCTACTTTTTGCTATATTTCATCAAGACTATACAGACTTTTTGCGGTCTCATTAGTTATACTATCGTAATTTCCAACACAACGTCCGCATGTCAACCAGAACATTTTTCATCAGTTTGGTGATCGCCTCCGTCTTGGGTTCGGTGTTCACTGTGCTGGCCCTGCGCCTTACTCAGCAACGCCCGGCTCCAGCCTACGAATCGTTCGAGCAGAATCAGCAAGTTCGGTTGTCGCGGCTTCTTTCCGATACGGAGGTAGTCATTCCCGAAGGGCTCAATTTTATGGTGGCCGCCGAAGCCACCCTGCCCGCCGTGGTGCACATCAAAACCTCGTACAACAGCAAGCGCAAAAGCAGTTATGAAGATGCCTTCAAAAACTTTTTTGGCGATGGCGATGGCTTTCACGGCAAGCGTGGTTTTGGCACACCCCGCGAAGCCTCGGGTTCGGGCGTCATCATCTCCGACGACGGCTACATCGTAACTAATAACCACGTAATTGACGAAGCCGCCGAGATTGAGGTGGTGCTTTCCGACAAGCGCAGCTACCGCGGACAACTCATCGGCACCGATCCGGCCACTGACCTGGCCCTAGTAAAGATAGAAGGCGCGAACCTGCCCTTCGCCCGCTACGGCAACTCCGACGACCTCCGCATCGGCGAATGGGTGTTGGCCGTGGGCAACCCACTAGAACTGACCTCTACCGTGACGGCGGGCATCGTCAGTGCCAAGGCGCGTAACATCAACATCCTCCGCACGGCCGACAATTCGGCCATCGAGTCGTTCATTCAGACCGACGCGGCCGTCAACCCGGGCAACAGCGGTGGCGCCCTCGTCAACCTCAAAGGAGAACTGATTGGCATCAACACCGCCATCGCCACCACGACGGGCTCCTACTCCGGCTATTCCTTCGCCGTGCCCGTCACGCTAGTCAAGAAAATCATGGATGATTTGCTTCGCTACGGACAGGTGCAGCGGGCCGTGCTGGGGGTGCGTATCATCGAAGTGACGGCCGACTTTGCCCGCGAGAAAGGCATTCGCGACGTGCGGGGCGTGTACATTTCCAGCGTGGGCGACCGCAGCGCCGCCGAAGAAGCCGACATGGAAGCCGGCGACATCGTCTTGGCCGTCAACGACGTGCCCGTCAATACACCTTCCGAGTTGCAGGAGATCGTAGCCCGCTACCGCCCCGGCGACGAGGTGACCGTCAACTACGTGCGCAAGGGCGAGCCCCGTACGGCCAATGCCACCCTCAAAAGTCTGGAAAACACGAGTCTGGCCGCGGCCCCTCCCGTACCTACGTCGGTTCGCATCGAGAAAGTCGGGGCCGTACTCCAGCAACTTTCTCCCAACGAGCAGCGCGATTTGGGCTTGTCGGGCGGCGTAAAAGTGACGCAATTGCTCAAAGGCAAGTTTAAGGACGAAGGCGTGCGCGAGGGCTTTATCATCACCGCCATTGACAAAGAAATCATCACCGAACCCGCCCAGGTAGAAGCCATGGCCGAGGAAGCAACGGGCGCACTGCTTATCGAAGGGGTTTATCCGGACGGCAAAAAGGCCTACTACGCCATTGGTTGGTAGGCCCTATTTGGCCAACCGTCATCTTTTTCGTTATTTCGCCCTCCGTTCGGGATGTAGCGCAGCCCGGTAGCGCGCGTCGTTCGGGACGACGAGGCCGCAGGTTCGAATCCTGTCATCCCGACCACTCTTCAAAAGTCCGTCAAACACCCGTTTGGCGGACTTTTACTTTTCCGTGCTGCCGTCGGCATCGCCCAATTCCTTCAGAATCTGGTGAACGTCGGCCTCCGTCTTGCTGAGTTTGGTGCGGCAAATGCGAACCAGGATGGCGGCCCGCTCCACTTTCTGCGAAAGTTCGTCCACCGAAATCTCCCCGCGCTCTATTTCGGCGACAAGGGCTTGTAATTCGGCGAAAGCGTCGGCGTAGTTGGGGGTGTCACGCATCGGAAGAAGGGGGAATAACGGTACTCAGAATTTGTCCATTGGCCAGCAAAGTACGCAAGGTTTGGCCCGGCCGGACATCGGCCGCTGCGTGTACGGCTTTGCCGTCGAGCAGGGTGATGCTATAGCCCCTGCGCAAAACGTTTTCCGGACGCAAATACGCCAAACGCTGCTCGGCGTCGTCGAGTGCGCCTTGCGCCTGCCGCAATTGGCGGGCGGCCTCTTTGCCTGCTAGTTGCTGATACTGACCGATGGTCAGGGCCTGCACTGTGCAAAACTGATACGCCCCTTTGCGGATGGCTTCGCCCGAAGCCGTCAGTCGCTCCCTTTCCCGACGCAGGCCAAAGCGCGTTTGTTGCAGCAATGCCTGCGCGTGCTGCTGCACGGCGTGCTGCCGCCCGACCAGCAAGCGGGTGGTGGCGGCATGCAGCAGGCGGACTTCGGCCGCGAAGCGCGCTGTTTCCGTGCTGAGTTGGCGTGGGGCCAGTTCCGCAATTTTTTCCTCGGCCCTGCGCAGCGGCGCAGCAAACTGGTCGAAGCTCCGCACCAGCGACTCGGCCAGTTGCGTAGGTGTGATGGCGTTCTGGCAGGCGACCAATTCGGCCACGGTTTCGTTGGTGGCGTGCCCGATACCCGTCAGGATGGGCAAGGGAAATTGGGCGATGGCCCGTGCCAGGTCGTAGTGGTTGTAGCAGGTGAGACCTGCGTCGCCGCCGCCGCCCCGCACAATGGCCACCACGTCGAAGTGGTGCGCCACCTGCCGGATGCATGCCAATTGTTGCAAGAGCGTGCGCACGGCCCCGTCGCCTTGCAGCAGCGAGGGAAAAAGCATGTAGAAAAAGCAGTAGCCGCGCTGGTGCTGCGCCTCGGCCAACACTTGTTGGAAGTCGGCGTAGCCGCGGCTGGTCTCCACCGAAATGACAGCGATCCGCTGGGGCAGTAGGGGGAGGGGGCGTTCCTTGTTGCGTGCCCAGATGCCTTCCCGTTGCAGACGTTGCAGCGTTTCCTGCTTTTCCCGCTCCAGGTCGCCCAGCGTAAAGGCGGGGTCAATGTCGGCAATGTGGAGGGAGAGGCCGTGCTCGGGGCTGAACTTGACCGAAGCCAGCAGCAAGATCTTGATGCCGTCCCGCAAGGGTTCGCGCAGCACGCGCTCAAATTTCGCATTGATACGCACGTAGTCGCGCTGCCAGATAATCCCTCGCAATTGTGCCATCACCTTGCCGTCGCGCCGCTCGACCAGGTCGGGATAGGAGTGCCCCGAGCGGCTGTAGTGGTTGAGCTTGACGAGTTCGGCCTGTATCCAATAATCGCCTGTATAACAATCGGCGAGTGCTTTCTGGATGCTCTGTGCTACTTGGGACAAAGTGAAAACCCGGCGGCTTTCGGTTTGGGTGGCCATGGGAAAATGGGCGATAAAAGCAAACGGGTGCGTGTGGCAGCGCCTGCCCAGTGGTGGGAAAATACCCTGACGACGAATATACTACGCAGCGGGCACGTCCGCACCAGATTTGTGCGCCGGACACCTACGGCGTGGTGTCGGGGTGGGCACGTTGCCGGATTTGCTCGGGCGATAAGTGTTCGGAAAGCGTAGCTTCCAGCAAAGGTGCCAGGACTTCGGGTGGCGCTTGGCGCAGGGCCGTGACCTGCTCGGCCGTCAGCGCGGCGGGCGGTGTGGCAGGGCGGGGTTGTAGCAAATAGGCCATAGTGAGCACCAGGGCCTGCACCAGCAAAAAGAATACGCCCTCAGGCCAGGTACGCGCTGCCAGCAAGAAGCCCGTCGCACCGGCCAGCAAAAGACAAAGGGGAGTAAAAACAAAATAATACACCCGATGGGTGTGTCCGAAGGACGTTGGCATGCGAAAGGGACGAGGAAAATTGTGCGTCGAAAGTTAGCGATTTGCCGCCCATGCGCCGCACAGCGTACCCAAAAATAGTGTGCCTACCCTACGTAGGTGCCCTTCGATCAGCGATTGACCAGGAATAGCTACGATCCCGTTGCCGTGAGGACGGCAAATACTCAGCGAGACAAAGGCTGGCTAATCGCCGTCTTTATGAAGTTGGGAATGTACTGGTGAGGGCTCATGTACTGCTGGTAGGTTTCCCGGTTTTCTTGTTGCATCTCGCGCAGGGCCTGCTGACCAAAGCGCTCAAAATGCTGGATCACAAAATCTCCAATCCGGTTTAGCGCCTCTGCCGGGACTTTTACCATGTGCACTTTTTCTTCCCAGGGAAACACGCAATCAGTGTCTAATACGAGGGGGATTCTGCCCGCAATCAGTGTCATGTAGAAACGACTGGTATAATTTCCATTTGCCCGGATACAGAGGTTGTAAAGGCAACTTCCCATATTACTGACAAACCGCTGTTCGAGCGACTGCCGATGGGCGTTTGCTGGATTATAGTAGTCGTCAAGGTGATTGGTCACGTCAAAGCTATCCTTCACCCGGGAATCCTCAGCCAAAACGTTCAAACACGCTGCACGCAAGTGGTGACTCATTCCTTTTTTGATGCGGGTGTTGAGGGGCCGCGCCAACTTTCCCCGGGACAAGATCTTTTTTGAGATGGGTAGGGGCACCGAGTAGCCAATTTTAAACTTACGTCCTCTGGAATCAGTCGTCCCACAAAAGCCGACGACGGGCTGCCGGGAGGGGTGAATCGGGAGCGTTACCAAATGCTGATAAGTATCTTGTGAAAACCAGTAGGGGCGTTCGGTTTCGTAGGCGTTTTGGAGGGTGCGGTACAGGCCAAAACGCAGCACTTGCGCCGAAGGCAGATCCAGGGGGGCATCCGCATCGGAAGTGGCGTCAACGATGATGGGCTTGCCGTACGCCTTGGCAGTTTGTACTGCGGCAAAACAAAGATCGTTGCGCCGAAGGCTTTCCGGATTAAAAGCTTTTTCGGGGAAAATGGCCACGTCGCAGTCTTGAATTTTCTCGACTTCGTGCCAGGCGGCGTGGCTGATAAATGGTTGAAAAAAAGGATCCCGATGCGCAGACCGAAGCGGATAGAGCAGTTCTACCGGAGTGGCTTGACTGGCATTAAAAGTATAGACCTTCATCTGGTATCTTCTTCGTAATGGCAATCAGATGTGTGCAATTGGCTCCATTTTTTAGGCAATATACAGCAAGCCTTTCAAATCAATTGTCAGAGGTTGATTTTAGCAAAATGATAATGTTTCCACTGTGGGGACGAAAGCAAAGCGGACGTTTTCTGCCGGGCATTATCATGATAGACGTACACAGATACGCGGTGACTAATGAGCGGCGTGATAACGGCGCATTTCGGCGACCAGGTCGTCGGCAGTGAACATGAGTTGATCTCCGGTAGCCATATTTTTCACGGATAGCTTGCCGCTTTTGCGCTCTTCTTCGCCAATCAGCACTACGAAGGGCACTTGCTTTTGGTGGGCATAAGTCATCTGTTTCTTTAGTTTGACTACGTCCGGATACAATTCGGCGTGCAGCCCCGCCGCCCGCAACTGTCGCAAAAGCCCGAAGGCTAGGGGAAGGGCGGCCTCGTCGAGTTGGGCAATGAGCACCTGCGTGCCCACCGTGACCTGTTCGGGAAACAGGTTGAGCGCGTCGAGCACGTCGTAGAGGCGATCTACCCCGAACGAGATGCCTACACCCGACAGGCCAGGCAGGCCAAACACGCCCGTGAGGTTGTCGTAGCGGCCCCCGCCGCTCACGCTGCCCATCTCGGCGTTGTTGATCTTTACTTCGAAGATGGCCCCCGTGTAGTACGACAGGCCCCGGGCGAGGGTCACGTCGAAGGCTACCCGCGTGGCATCCGCCCCGAAGTCGTCGAGGTAGTCGAAGACGGTGCGCAGTTCGCGCAGCCCGGTGGTGCCCGCGTCGGACTGGCTCAGCAGCGTGGCCAGGCGGTCGAAGAGTTGGGTGGGTGCGCCCGGCGTGGCCACCATCTCTACGTAGCGAGCCAGTTGGTCAGTGGCTTCTTCGGCAAAGCCGCGCTCGGCCAACTCGCGCCGGACGCCTTCCCAGCCAATCTTGTCGAGCTTGTCAATGGCTACGCTCAGTTCGGCCTCGCGTCCGGCAGCGCCGATGGCCTCGGCTACGCCGGTCAGAATTTTCCGGTGGTTGATCTTGATGGTATAATCGTCGAGGCGTAAGCCGGCCATCACGTCCGTGATCATGAGCACGATTTCGGCTTCGCACAACAGCGAGTCGGTGCCCACCACGTCGGCATCGCACTGGTAGAACTCGCGGTAGCGGCCCCGCTGCGGCCGATCGGCCCGCCAAACGGGCTGCATCTGGTAGCGCCGGAAAGGGAAGGTCAGCTCGTTACGGTTCATCACCACGAAGCGCGCAAAGGGCACGGTGAGGTCGTAGCGCAGGGCCTTTTCGCTCAGGCGCGGGGTGAGGGCCTTGTGACCGGCTTGCAGGTCTTGGGGCGTAATGTCGCGCAGATAATCGCCCGAGTTGAGCACTTTGAAAATGAGTTGGTCACCTTCGTCGCCGTATTTGCCCGTCAGTACCGAGAGTTGCTCCAGGCTGGGCGTTTCGATGGGGGCAAAGCCGTAACGGCAAAACACCCGGCGGATGGTATCGAGCAAATAGAGCCGACGGGCCATCGGTACGGGCCCAAAGTCGCGGGTGCCCTTGGGTAAAGTAGGTTTGGAAGCAGCCATGAGGAGTGCAAAGAAAAGAATGAGTCGTAGGCGTGAAAACGAATACGGGTTCGATTGACCGGTCGAAATTAGAAAAACGATGGCTTTTTCGGATAAAATGCGGATAGTAAATGCTTTTTGACTAGTTTTGCCGTCCGTTTTCCATCGAAATAAGCACTACCCTTATGGCCGTCACCCGACTGAAAAGAAAAGAAAAGAAAAATCACGCCCGTGCTACCAACAAAGTGGAGGCCATCAAACGACTGAAGTTTACGCCTCCCATGAAGGAAATAGACGTGGCCGCCGTGAAGGCGCAGTTCCGCGGCGAGAAGCCTGCCCCCGCGTCCGATCAGGAATAAACGCACCGCGTTCCCCACAAAGCCGCGCGGCCGCTGACGATTTCGTCAGCGGCCGCGCGGCTTTTTTTAACGGCTTCCCCCATTACGCACTGCCGTACTGCCGGGCGGGAGCTGCGTTGCACGATGCGGTAGGATACCCGGCCCAAACCGCGTGGGCGCGCATACGAAGTTTGCCAGCACAGCAAGGGCTTGATAGGACAAAAAAAAGCCGCTTCCCTCGGGAAGCGGCTTTTTGGTATTGCTCACCGAAACTTATTGGCGGACAACTTTCCGCACCTGGATATGCTCGCCCACGCGTACCCGGAGCATATACACCCCGGCGGGTAGGTGCCGCAAGCTAAAGCTACGTTGGTAATGGCCACTGGCCTGCGCTTGCTGATCCAGGCGCGTCACCTGGCCCACGGTGTTGATCAACTCGATGTCCAGCGCGCTGGCCTCCGGCAGCGGAATCTCGATGGTCAACTGATCATTCGTAGGGTTGGGATAGGCTGTCCAGTCCGTCGTGACCACGTCGGCGATGCCACCCCCCGTGCCGGAAGCCTGGATCAGGCACAACCAGTCGTTGTTAGTATCCGACGGCGGATTGCCCGTATTGCGGCTGCCACCGCCCGAGAGCGAGGCCACGCTGCCCGTCTGCAAACTGCCTCCCGTACGCGGATTGTACCAGCGCACCGAGTAGTTGCCTGTGGGCAGATTGATGTTGGTCGAGCCCCCCGTAGTCAGGTACACGGCGTACACTTCTCCGCTTTTGGCAAAACAGTAGCGGCTGTTGGTGTTGCCCCCGTTGCCCACCAGGTCATTGCGGTTTTCCATCTGCCAGTAGGGCAGGTATTGGCGGAAAAACTCCGTAGCGTGGCGGGTGTAGTTCCACATCTTGTCGCGGCTGCGCCAGTCTTCGCAGGTCAGGTCGCTTTGGGCATGGGCATAGCCGAAGTAGTATTCCACGCCGCCGCCACCGGCCATCAGGTTGCCCCAGAGCGTAAAGCGGCGGATTGCGGTGTGGTTGTTACCCGACCCGTCGGGCTTTACGCCGTCCATGAAAGGCCCTTGTTCATCGTTGGCCACTACCCAAGGCCGCGCGGTATTTTTCGTGTTGTTAATCCACTTGACCGTCTCTTGGTGTACCTGATCAAAGTTGCACTGCACCGTTACGCCCGTCAGCGTAGGTTGTCCTACCAGCGGTCCGTACACCAGGTCTTGCCGACCCGGAAAAGTGTGCAGCACGCGGTGGTGACCGTAGGGATCATTATTGATAAAATACTGCCCCATGGCCACGCGCTGCGCGTCGCTTTGGATCGGGTTGCCCGGTGATGAACTGCCGTTCTCCTCGCCCAAATTCCAGTTGAGGGCCAGGTGATGGCCAAAGCGGGCGATGAGTTCGCGGTAGTAGGCCCGGCGCTCGGTGCCCGTGTTGCCCCCGTCGAGCAGGGTTTCGTTCTCTTCTTCCTGAGTTTTGAAGTGCAGGTACAAACCGAGCTTATCGGCGTGTTCGAAGACAACCTCCCACTGGTCCAGTTTGCTGACATCAAAGCGCGTACGGGCCTGTTGGAAACCGGAGTTACCATTGTAAGTGGTATAGGGGAATACGTCGCGGCCGTCTCCATTGACGTTCATGGTCAGGAAGGAGAATACGTTCATCCCCTTATCAGCCATGTAGTTGAGGGCACCAATCATGCCTTTGCCTTTGCCACCTTTCCAGGTAGGATCGCCGTTGTTCCAGTCTTGCAAATGCGGCGACCAGGTCTTGTGGAAGTTAGGCTTGCCCCGATTTGAGTCATACTGGGTGTTGTCGAAATCTACGTAGGCTAGGAAGTTCTCTGGTGAGTCGGTACCGCCTTTTACAAAGTACTCGCCCGTTTCGGCATAGCGCAAGTAGCGACCGCCCACGTATTGCAGGCGACCCTTGGCACGGTGGTCGCGTCCGGTCTTGTTGGTGGCGCCTACCTGCAAGGTGCCCGTAATGCCGTGGAGCGCACCTGGGTTGCCCGCGCTGGGGTTGTCACTGACGGCCACTTGGCTGCCTTGGCGGAAAGACACCGTATAGTTCCAGGTACCGACGGCATCGGGGGCAAAGTGTACGCGCCATTTGTTGCCCGCCGTAGCCGATGTGTTGGCCGCGTTGCCATCGGCGGCAAAGTAGCCCGGCACGCGGTAAGTCTTGCTGCCGTTGGTGAAAGTCACGTCGAGCCGATAGTCGAGGAAGGGGTTAGGGTTGCCGCCTTCACTGGCCTGGGGGCCGTCGAAGGTGAGGGTCACCTTGTGCCACTTGCGCAGTTCGCCCGTCACGGTGGCCGTGCCCGAACTGCTGCCGCTCACGGCCGTAAGCGCCACCTCGTCGCTGCCCGTGGCGCCGGTGTTGTCAGTCACCGTCAGGCGGAAGGTGTAGTTCCCCGCCGTCAGGTTCGAGAGCGAGAGGTTGGCCGTGTTGGTATTGCTCATCGTCACTGAGGGCCCCGAAAGTTTTGTCCATTGGTAGCCCGTGATGCTGCGACCCGGCGTGGCCGTGCCGCTGCCGCTCAGGACAAAGTTGCTGACGGGCAGGTTGAGGGTCTGGTCGGTGCCTGCGTCGGCCATCGGTGCGACCACCTGGTCGCAATCCGCCCGCGGCGACTGGCTACGGGCCGTGCTGGTGGCAAAGCTAGTAGCTACGCTGGTGCGGTAGAGCACAATCCGGTCAATGGCGTGGCCCTGTGAGCGGCCCGAAATTTCGAGCGAATACACCCCGGGTTGCTGAAATTCCACGTAGATGTCGTGCGGGTCGTGGTCTTTGGTAGCCGTTTGCCACGACCAGGTGTTGAGTTGGTTCATATAGATTTTGAAGAACCCACTCTGCTTGCCGCCCGTGAAGCGGTTGGAGCCACTGCGCTCGCCGTAGAAGTCGTTGCCGTTGGGCACGTTGACGCGCAGCCAATTGTCATTATGATCCGTGTTGTTGTTGCCGATCATAATGCGGCTGCGCCACTGCACGCGGTACTTGCCCGGCTCGGTAATCTGAAACTCGTACTTGATAGTTTCGTTCGTGTTGGGCGAGCCAAACCGATTCGGACCCGTGTATTCGTAGAAAGAAGTACCCGCAAAGCCCGTCGGGGAGGTGCGCGGCGTCCAGTGTACGATGGGCGCCGCCGATTCCATTTCCATTACGACCAGTCCGTTCTGGGCTTGAAAAATGCCGCAAGTCGGATCGCTCGGCGGCGGCGCGGGCGCAGGATTCACCGTCAGGCTCACCTCGTCGGTGCCCGTGGCCCCGGCGTTGTCGGTCACCGTCAGGCGGAAGCTATAGCTGCCCGCCGCCAGGCTGGTCAGCGTCAAGTTGGCCGCGTTGGCATTGCCCATCGTCACCGAAGGGCCCGAAAGCTTTGTCCACGCAAAGCCCGTAACGGTGCGTCCCGCGCTGGCCGTGCCGCTCCCGTTGAGCGTCAGCGAGGCCAGCGGCAAGGTCACCGTCCGGTTGGCTCCTGCGTTGGCCGTCGGTGGGGCCACGGGTGGCGCGTCGCTATCGCCGATGCGGATGACCTCGATGGCGGCCACCTTGGCCCGGTTGGCGAGCGAAACGAAGTTGAGATTGAGCGTGCCGTCGGTTACTTCAGCGGTGACCGTGCGCTGCAAAGCCGTCAGCGTCGGAGCCAGGGCCAGCATGTCGAAGTTGTCAAGCACAGTTTGCCCTTCGGCCTGCACCCGGAAGCGCCGCGAGCCCGGGCCGCCGGGCGCACCGCCGGGGG
>DAIMZG010000023.1:0-17729 GCA_036734065.1 Catalimonadaceae bacterium | reverse complement strand
TCGTACAGATCGCGGCGCACCAGCCAGGCCGCGTGCAATTCGTCGTCGGTTTGCAGCCGCTGCTCGAACCGTTCCCGTTCGTAGGGCGACATTTCGTTGCGGAAATACTTGTCAAGTTCGGTTTCGGGAGAGGCAGCCATGCGCGTAGCGTATTTATTTCTTACGAGCCGATAGCAAAATTACCAGGCCCAGCAGAAACACGCCGCCGCTGATCAGCAGCGGGATCAGGCTGCCCTTCTCGCTCACGGTAATGTCGGCCCCAAGCAGGCTAAAGTTCTCGGAACTGTTGGCGTAGTCGCTGCCCGTCAAGATCAGGGCGATAATTCCGGCGATGGATAAAATGATACCAACAATTTTCATAAAATACTAGCAGAAAAAGTGAAGGCCGTGCGCGTAGCGGGCCAGTAAATTTTTGATTTGAACGCAAGCCAGATGGCTAGGTTCAGGCTTTGCGGTACGTTTCGGCCATGTGGGCAACCTTCCGGAACGATGCCACGATGCCCCGGATGAGGGCCGAGCTGAAGCCCCGGTGTTCCATTTCGTTGAGCCCGGCGATGGTACAGCCCTGCGGAGTGGTCACCTTATCAATCTCGCGTTCGGGGTGCTGGCCGTTGGTGAGCAGCAGCGAGGCGGCTCCCTTCACGGTTTGGGCCGCAATGAGTTGGGCCGTGTCCGAGCCAAAGCCGATTTCGATGCCCCCCTGCGAAGCGGCGCGGATAAAGCGCAGGGCGTAGGCCACACCGCAGGCCCCCAGCACGGTGGCTGCGCCCATCAGTTCTTCTTCGATGCGGATGGCCTGCCCCACCGTGCCGAACAGGTTGAGCACCAGGGCCAGTTGGTCGGCGGTGGCCTGGCGGGTGGCCACGCACGTCATAGACTCGCGGATGGCGATGGCCGTGTTGGGCATTACGCGTACGAGCGGTTGGGCGTCGCCGAGGCGGTCGGCCAAGTCTTGCAAGCTTACGCCCGTCACGGTGGAGGCTACCAGTTGGGCAGGTTGCAGGGCCGGGCGGATTTCGTGCAGCACGTCGTCGAGCTGAATGGGCTTGACGGCCAGGATAACCAGCGTAGCCCGCCGCACGGCGGCGACGTTGTCGGCCAGCACGGCAATCCCTTGGGCTTGCAGGTGGGCCAACTTTTCCGGGCGGCGCCGGGTGACGGTGATTTGGTCGGGACGTACCAGCCCCGACTGGGCAAAACCCTCGGCCATGGCCGCTCCCAGGTTGCCGCCGCCAATAATGGTGATGTGTTCGTTGCGCATAGAAATAGAGGTGGCCCCATTACCGGGACAAACCCGGCGAAAGATAAGGCCCGGCGGGCTACAAACCGCCCCAATTCGCCCGGTTTCAAACCCTTGGCGACATTATTTGTTTTGTAGAAGTAGCTTTGCCCACCATTCAAACCCACATCCGCATCATGCCCGATTCCTCACCGCGACCGTCCGAAAAGCGCAATCGTTTGGAAGACTATTTCAAGTTTGGGGCCTTTTTTGCCTATTTTGTACGACTTTTTAAAAGGGATAAATCCGCTTCGCGAAATATCAACCTGCGCATGATGCACGGCATCAACCGCATTTCTATCCTGATGTTTCTGGTGGCCCTCATCGTGATGATCACGCGCTGGCTGACGCGGTGAGCGCACCGACAAGCAAAAAATTTCTGATGCTCAAAACATTCGCTTTGGAAGCAAGTTCTATAGGTGGTTTAAGTGGTTAAGGTCCTCGGAAGTCGAAATGGCTTTCGGGGATTTTTTTTGTTTGGGCATGTGGCAAGGATGTAATTTTTAGCGCCGCTCCCCACTTTTTTACTCGGGTGGAGCAGGTGTCGTACCGGAGAAAGGTTCATTCTGCCGCCAAAAACCTTCCATTTACCGAATCGTTACCATTTTTGGCTGTCGCCAGGGGACAACGTCCGCTTGATTAATTCGTTACTTTTCTTAGTTTTACGAAAAGTTACGATGTAATAATTTGACCTTAAAATCATAAATCAATGACGCCCGAATCTAACCCCAACCGCAAGTCTATTACCGACAGCCTGCGCGAAATCAACAAAAACCTGCAGGGGATTGTCCGGCAGGCCCAAGCCGACTTAGCTTTTCTTAACAGCCAGTTGGCTGCCCTGCGCGCCCTTAACAACAAAGCAATCCCGCCCGCCCGTCGCTACGTGGTGCTCGATGACCAGCTCTCACGCGACGTACTGCAACAGTACCTCCGTCGTACCGAAAACTGAATGGGATCCGCCATCCGCGATTCGCAGCGGCGTGATCTATGCCCGAAACTGTTTTTTTGAGGGTTACTCATCGGTATTAAAAATTGATGCGGTAAATTGAAACTGTTGGCCATCGAACAGCCCTCGGTCGCTGAGTTTCAGGTCGGGGATCACGAGTAAGGCCATGAAAGACAGGGTCATGAAAGGCGCTGCCAGCGTGCTGCCAGCCGCCTTGGCCAGTTGGTCGAGGTGGGCATACTCGCGGGCTACGGCGTAGCCATCGGCATCGGTCATCAGCCCCGCGATGGGCAAGGGCAGCAGGTGCGTCTGGCCTTGCTGCACCACGGCAATGCCTCCCCGTGCGTCCATCAGGGCGTTGAGCGCCCGGGCCAAAGCTTCGTCGTCGTCGCCCACGGCGATGAGGTTGTGCGAATCGTGCGCCACCGACGAGGCCAGCGCGCCGTGCAGGGGGCCAAAGCCCCGTACAAAGGCCACCGCCGCCGGGGCCGCGGCGTACCGATTGACGACCACTAGTTTGAGCAAATCCTCATTGGCCCGGGCCGAAATCCAGTCTTCTGTTTGCTGATGGGCGTACACCTCGCACCCGGTGACCAACTGCCCATCGGTGGCCGTGATCACGCGCAGGTGCGTGCCCGCGTGGGCCACGCGCAATTCGTCGGTGTGCACCGGGCGGGCCACAAAACAATTGATCGGGCGGCTGCGCAAGTCGGGCAGGCGCGAACGCCCGTCGGCCGCCACCAACTGACCCTCCAGATAGGTGGCCCGCACGCGCATGTCTTGCAAATTTTCCACTACGATGAAGTCGGCCGGATCGCCCACGCGCAGCAGGCCCACGGGCAAGCCGTAGTGTCGCACCGGATTGACCGATGCGGCCCGCAGCACGTCGTAGAGGTTGTGCCCGCGCTGCAAAGCCCGCCGCACGAGGTCGTCAATATGACTGACCACCAGTCCATCCGGATGTTTATCGTCCGAACAAAACATGATTCGATCCGGAAACTCGGCCAGCAGCTCGACGAGGGCATCGAAGTTGCGGGCGGCGCTGCCTTCGCGAATCAGGATGTGCATGCCCGCTGCCACTTTGTCGCGGGCTTCGGCGGCCGTAAAGCACTCGTGATCGGTACTGATGCCTGCCGCCGCGTAGCGCAGGGCGTCGTCGCCGCGCAGCCCCGGCGCGTGCCCATCAACGGGCTTGCCGTGCCGTTGGGCGCTGGCAATTTTGGCCATCACCTCGGGGTCGGCGTGCAGCACGCCCGGCCAGTTCATCATTTCTGATAAATAACGCACCTCGGGGCGGGCCAGCAGTTCGTCCACCGTGGCGACGTCGAGGGCATCGCCGGCAGTTTCGAAAGGGGTGGCCGGCACGCACGAAGGCGCGCCAAAGTAGAACTTGAAAGGTACGCGCGCGCCGTCTTCGATCATGTAGGTGACACCCGCCCGCCCCACCACATTGGCAATTTCGTGCGGATCGGATACCGTAGCTACGGTGCCGTGCACTACGGCCAGCCGGGCAAACTGTGCGGGCGTAAGCATGGCGCTTTCGATGTGCACGTGCGCATCCACAAACCCCGGCAACAAATACTGTGCGGGCGCCGCGTCGGCGGGGGCGATGTCGGCGATGCGGCCGTCGCTGACGGTGAGGTGTACAGGGTAGGTGCTGCGGGTATGGACATCAACCAGGTGAGCCGTCAGAACAAAAGCGGGCATAGCAAAGCAGTTTTTGAGGGGGGAAAGATAGTCGGGTACGCCCAAAATCGCACGGCGATTCGCGAGGCGTGGCCCAATCGTCGTCTAACCTGACATGGTTATCCGGGCGCTGTCATCGTCGCACTTGGATTTTCCGGCCGATAGTCGGTACCTTCGTCTGCGCATAAAAAGGGTATCGGTGTGAAAAGACGCGTGGGAATTTGGTTGCTGGTAGGGCTGCTGGGCGCAGGCACCGTGGAGAGCTGTACGCCCGCTGGCCACGCCAAAAACGGATTGCACAAAGGTCGTAAACAGCCCCGCCGCGGGGCCATGCCCTGTCCGATTAAAGACTGCTAGGTGAAAAAAATCGTCATTGCCATTGATGGCTATTCGGCGTGTGGCAAAAGCACCACCGCCCGCGCCGTGGCCGCCCGCCTGCGTTATGCTTACATTGACACCGGCGCCATGTACCGGGCCGTGACGCTTTATTTGCTACGCCACCAGATCCGGCCCGACGACCTGCCGGAGGTGGAGGCAGCGCTGGCCCGCATTCAGATTCGTTTTGTGGTGAATGCCCACACGAGCCAGCAAGAAGTACAACTCAATGGCGAAAATGTGGAGTCGGACATTCGCCAGATGGAAATATCCGAAAAAGTCAGTGAGATAAGCGCCATACCCGCCGTACGGCGTTTTCTGGTAGCGCAGCAGCAGGGCATGGGACAAGACCGGGGCGTGGTGATGGACGGGCGCGACATCGGTACGCACGTGTTCCCGGATGCCGAATTGAAGGTGTTCATGACGGCCGACGCCCGCGTACGGGCGGTACGCCGGGCCGCCGAACTGGCCGCCAAGGGCCAGTCCGCCGACCCAGTTCGCATCGCCGAAAACCTGGCTCACCGCGATACCCTCGATACCCAGCGCGCCGATAGCCCCCTGGCCCGGGCGCCCGACGCCTACCTGCTCGACACCACCGATCTGACCGAAGCACAGCAGGTGGCCCAAGTGCTCACTTGGGCCGAAGCAGCCGCCAGTTTGTAGTCGTCAGGCACTTTACTACTTCAATTGCTTGTTTGGACTGCGTGTACACAAGATGTCTGTTTGTGAAATGAAAGTAACGATTGATAAAAATTCCGGCTACTGTTTTGGAGTGGAATACGCCATTCAGATGGCCGAAGAGGAAATGAAAGACAAGGCCGTGCTTTATTGCCTGGGCGATATTGTACATAACAGCATGGAAGTGCAACGCCTGCACGCCAAGGGCTTGCGCATCATCAACCACGACCAACTGCGCGCCTTGCGCGACGCCACAGTGCTCATCCGTGCCCACGGCGAACCCCCCGAAACGTACCAGATTGCCATCGAAAACAACCTCGAACTAGTGGATGCCTCTTGTCCGGTGGTGCTCAAGTTGCAAAACCGGGTCAAGCACGCCTTCGACCGTGGCCACGCCGAAGACGCCCAAATTGTCATTTATGGCAAGCCCGGCCACGCCGAAGTCGTGGGCCTGACGGGCCAAACGCACGACCAGGCCATCGTGGTGACCACCGAGGCCGATCTCGATAAGGTGGACTTTACGCGGCCCGTTACGCTCTTTAGCCAGACAACCAAAAGTACCCGCGGTTTTTACGCCATCAAGGAGGCGATTGAAACCCGCTTGGCTGCCGCCAATCCCGGCCAGCCAGCCCCCCCGCTCAATGCCCATGACAGCATCTGTCGGCAAGTGTCTAACCGGGAGCCGCAATTGCAGACGTTTGCTCGTACGCACGACGTGGTGGTGTTCGTCAGCGGTAAGAAAAGCTCGAACGGACGGGCCTTGTTTGCGGTGTGTCAGCAGGAAAATCCCCGCAGTTTTTTCGTGGAAAACGAAGCAGAAATTTCGCCCGAATGGTTTGCCGAGGCCGACCACGTGGGTATCTGTGGCGCTACCTCTACTCCGATGTGGCTGATGGAAAATGTGGCGGCTTACCTCGGTACCCTGACGCCTCAGGATACCGATGTGGTGGGGGAACAGGCTGTTTCCTGACGAGTAGCGCGTGCGGGGCCTTGAACGCTGTACACGCCATTGGGTTATTCAATAATCCCGATTACTAATAGTTTGATACGCAAATGATTAGTAATTTCGCGATGATTTTGTGAAGTGAGGTTAATCTATGTCCACCTACGTGAAGCTAAAAAAAGGATTTGACATTCGGCTGGCCGGTGCCGCCCATAAAAAGGTAGGCGAGCTGGAAAGCGCCAACACCTACGTTATCAAACCCACTGACTTCTACGGCATTGGCCGTCAGAAACTCTACGTGCAGGAGGGGGATGCAGTCAAGGCGGGTACGCCGCTGTTTAGTTCTCGCTTGCACGAAGGGGTCATGTTTACGGCCCCCGTCAGTGGTGAAGTAGTGGAAATTAAGCGGGGCGAGAAGCGTAAGCTGCTGGAAGTGAAAATCCTGGCCGACCGCCAAATGCAGTACGAGCCGTTCCCAGCCCATTCGGTGTCGGACATTCATAACCTGGGCCGCGAGCAGATCGTCGAGATATTGCTGCGGAGCGGTTGCTGGCCGTACCTCATTCAGCGTCCTTTTGCGGTTATGGCCGATCCCAATACCACGCCGCAGGCCATTTTTGTCTCTACTTTCGATACCAGCCCCCTGGCGCCCGATTATGATTTCCTTTACAAGGGCGACGAGTCGGCTTTCCAGACGGGCATCAACATCCTCAAAAAACTCACCTCCGGCTCTGTCCACCTCAACCTGAACGCCGAGGCGGAGATATCCGCCCTTTTCTCGCAAGTGCAGGGCGTGAAAACCAATAAATTTTCGGGGCCACACCCGGCGGGCAACGTGGGGGTACAGATTCACCACATTAGTCCCATCAGCAAAGGCGATTTGTACTGGACCATCTCTCCGATGGGCATCATCCAGATCGGCCGCCTGTTTATGACCGGACAGTACGACACCTCGCGGCTGCTGGCCGTAGTGGGTTCCGAAGTGGCCGAGCCGCAATATTACCGCGTTTATCAGGGGGTGTGTGTAGACAAAATTGCCCAGCATAAAACCAAGGGTAACGCCCTCATTCGTTTCGTATCGGGCAATGTGCTGACGGGCGAACGGATCGAGCCGGATGGCCACCTGAGTTTCTACCACCAGCAGTTGACCATCCTGCCCGAAGGGAAAACGCACGACTTCCTGGGATGGATAAAACCGACCAACAAAAAGCTGAGCTTTCAGCGCTCTTTTGGTTTGTTGTCGTTCCTGAACCCTAAGGAAAAGGAGTATGTTCTGGACACCAATACCAACGGTGAAGAACGGCCCTTCGTCCAGTCGGGCATCATGGAACAAGTACTGCCCATGGATATTCTGCCCGTTTACCTTTTGAAAGCCATTATGGCCCAAGATTTCGACGCGATGGAAGCTTTGGGCATTTACGAAGTAGCCGAAGAAGACCTGGCCTTGTGCGAATTTGTGGACGTTTCTAAAATTGACATCCAGCAAATCGTACGCGAGGGCATCGAACTCATGCAAAACGGATGAGCCATTACCATTATCTAATCAATATATGAAAGCGATCAGGACTGCCCTGGACAACGCCAAACCCCAGTTTCAGAAAGGGGGAAAGCTTGAGAAATTTTATTTTGTATTCGAAGCCCTCGATACGTTCTTGTTTGTGCCCGATCACACTACGGCTGCGCGTGGTGTGCAAATTCGGGACGCCATTGATCTGAAGCGGTTGATGATGACGGTCGTGATCGCCATCATTCCGACGTTGCTGTTTGGTATCTGGAAAGAAGGCCACATGCACGCCCTGGCCATCGGGGCAGATATGACCCTGCTGGAAAAAAGCCTCATCGGTGCCCAATTGGTCATCCCCGTGGTGATCGTGGCCTACGCGGCTGGTGGGTTGGTAGAGGTGGTGTTTGCCATCATCCGACGTCACCCCATCAATGAGGGGTACTTGGTGACAGGTATACTCATCGCCGTAATTTTGCCTGCTACCATCCCGCTGTGGCAGGTAGCGCTGGCGGCCGTTTTTGCCGTGCTGATCGCCAAAGAAGTGTTTGGTGGTACGGGCATGAACGTGCTCAACGTGGCCATGACAGCTCGGGCATTTCTGTATTTTGCCTACCCGACGGATATCTCCGGCTCGGAGGTTTGGACCTACTTGGGCGACAGCAAGCCCGTAGAAGGCTATTCGGGTGCAACGGCTCTCGGCATTGTGGCCGAGAATTCGATTACGGGCAGTGCTATGTCGTCTGTCGAGGCCCTCAACAATTCCTGGTATCCGGGGCTGTACTCTTTCCAGAGCTTGTTTGTCGGCACCATTCCGGGTTCAATTGCCGAAACTTCTACGCTGCTTGTCTTAGTGGGTGCGGTCATTCTGATTGCCTCGGGTGCGGGTAGTTGGAAAATCATCGTCGGCGTGTTTGGCGGGGCCTACGCCATGGGACTGCTCCTCAACCTGATCAGTGTCAATGCCTACATGTCGATGCCGGCGCACTACCATTTGGTAATGGGCGGATTGGCCTTCGGTGCTGTGTACATGGCAACTGACCCTGTTTCGGCTGCGCACACGGAAGCAGGCAAATGGATCTACGGTATCCTGATTGGGGTGCTGACGATCATTATCCGGGTGTTCAACCCGGCCTATCCGGAAGGAATAATGCTGGCGGTGCTGCTGATGAACGTCTTTGCGCCGCTGATTGATTACTATGTAGTAGGTGCCAACAAAAAAAGGAGGTTGAAGCGTGCAACGGTCTAACGTATATATCATCGGCTTTTCGATCGCCCTCACCGTAGTGCTGGGCGGCGCGCTAGCCCTGGCTTCGGTCGGGCTGGCTCCGATTCAGAAACGAGAAGTAGAACTCGACAAAAAATCACAAATTCTGGGTGCCGTGTTGCCCGTTTACAAAGGTAAAGACGACATCATTGGCATTTACAACGAACGTATTCGTGGCCTGGTAGTAGACATTGAGGGCAATGAAGTGACGAAAGACGCCGCTGGCAACCCGATTGCGGCGGACATGATTGACGTGGCAGCCGAGTACAAGAAGGCCCCGGAAAAGCGTCTTTATCCCGTCTTCAAACTTATGTCTGAAACAGACACTGATCAGATCGAATCGTACATCATGCCCGTATTTGGGAATGGTCTCTGGGATCGGATTTGGGGCTTTGTAGCCCTCGAAGAAGACCTTAACACGGTACGTGGGGTGGTTTTTGATCACAAAGGGGAAACGCCCGGACTAGGTGCGCGCATCTCCGAAAAGTTGTTTCAGGCGCGTTTCGAAGGCAAGCGTTTCTACAGTGATGCGGGGGATTTTATCGCCATTAAGGTGGCCAAGGCTGAAACCAACAACCCTGATCAGTACGACGAATACTCGGTGGATGGCCTTTCGGGAGCTACCATTACGGCCAATGGCGTGACCAACATGATGAAAAACTACTTGGGTCACTACAGTAAGTACATCGAGCGCGTGCAGGCCGAGGGCACTGTCCGTAAGGTGACTGAGGAAGCCAGCCCCGCCGTCACGGACGACCCAGGTTCGCGTATTATCGGGTCGCAAGACACTACTTCGGCTGACGCCATCATGAACAAAAACAATAACTAAGTCCTCTCCTGAACCATTCTAGCCATGAGCACGGAAACCTTAGAGAAAAAACCCGCCGTCGCGGCCAAACCTGCCGAACCGCTGTTTTCGAAAAAACAGCGCAAACTGCTTACTGATCCGCTCGACGATAACAATCCGATCACCATTCAGGTGCTGGGCATTTGCTCGGCCCTAGCCGTTACTACGCAGATGCAGCCTACTTTTGTGCTGTCCGTAGCGGTGATTGCGGTCATGATCTTTTCCAACCTGATCGTATCGCTGATTCGCAACGTGATTCCCAACCGCATTCGCATCATCGTGATGCTGGCCGTAATCTCCTCGCTGGTGATTCTGGTGGATCAGATTCTGAAAGCCTACTTCTTCGACATCTCGAAAATGCTGTCGGTATTCGTAGGGCTGATCATTACCAACTGCATCGTGATGGGCCGCCTAGAAGCCTACGCCATGGGCAACAAGCCTTGGAGTTCGGCCCTTGATGGCCTGGGCAACGGCATTGGCTACGCGTGGATCATCCTGGTAGTCGCTTTCTTCCGCGAAGTGTGGGGAAGTGGTTCCGTTTTTGGGTACAAGATATTCGAAGCGGCGGGTATCAACCTGACCACCAACGGCCTGATGGTGTCTCCCGTAGGGGCCTTCATCATCTTGGGCCTCCTGATCTGGGTGCAGCGCGCCCGCAACGGTTACGTCGAACACGCCTAAATCTCACTAATCGCTATGGAACTTATTAACCTTGGCATCCGCTCGGTCTTCATTGACAACATGGTGTTTGCCTACTTCTTGGGTATGTGCTCTTTTCTGGCCGTATCCAAGAAAGTAGAAACTGCCCTTGGCCTAGGCATGGCTGTCGTCTTCGTCCTTACTCTGACCGTACCGCTCAATTGGCTGTTGCAGGAATACGTGTTGCGCGAAGGTTCGCTCACGTGGTTACACGCCAGTTTCGGCGATGTCAGCCTAGAGTTTCTGCAGTTCATCATGTTTATCGCCATCATTGCCGCCTTTGTGCAACTGGTCGAGATGCTGATCGAAAAACTTTCGCCCGCCCTCTATGGCTCGCTGGGTATTTTCCTGCCGCTGATCGCTGTGAACTGCGCGATCCTGGGCTCGTCGCTTTTTATGGTGCAGCGCGACTACACATTGGCCGAAGCGGCCGTGTTCGGCTTCGGTTCGGGTCTGGGTTGGTTGCTGGCCATCGTGGCGCTGGCTGCCATTCGCGAGCGGATGAAGTATTCGAATGTGCCCGACGGCCTCAAAGGCTTGGGCATTACGATGCTGATCACGGGCCTGATGGGCATTGCCTTTATGTCCTTCATCGGCATCACGATCTGACAAGCAAAACCATTTTCTAAAAAAGCGACCGCTTCCCGAAGCGGTCGCTTTTTTTATTGCCTGTGCTTTTGTCAGGCTAGCGCCCGCAAGTCCACCGGAATCACCCGTGAAATACCCGCTTCGAGCATCGTCACGCCGTAGATCACGTCTGTGTGCGTCATGGTGCGTTTGTTGTGTGTGACGATGATAAACTGCGAGTCGGCCGAAAACTTCTTGATGATCTGATTGAACTTGTCAATGTTGGCGTCGTCGAGGGGGGCGTCCACCTCGTCGAAAATGCAAAAAGGCGCGGGTTTGATCAGGTAAATGGCGAAAAGCAGCGAAATGGCCGTGAGCGTCTTTTCTCCGCCCGAGAGTTGGTTGATGGTCAGCGGGCGTTTTCCTTTGGGGCGGGCCATGATTTCGATGCGCGAGTCAAGGGGATTGTCGGGCTCGACCAACTTCAGGTCGCAGGTGTCTTCTTCGGTAAATAGGGTTCGGAATACGTGCTGGAAGTGCTGACGAATCTGCTCGTACGTCTCCGAGAATTGCCGACGGGCCACGGCGTCAATGTCCTGAATGGTAGTCAGCAGCGACTGTTTGGCCGCTTGCAGATCGTCGCGTTGCCCGGCAATGAAGTCGTACCTTTCCCGAATTTCCCGATAGGCTTCGAGGGCCATCGGGTTGACGGGCCCGAGTTTTTCCAGCTTCTGCCGAATGGCGACCACCTCGGCCTTGAGGCGCGCCTCGTCCCCCTCGGCGTCGGTCGCCTCTTCGGCCCCGAGGTCTTCCGACGCAATGCCAAACTCGACCGACAAGCGCTCGCGTACGGCGAGTAGGTTCATCTGTACTTCGTTGTGTTTTTGCTGCAGCGTGGCGAGCAGGGCCTGGTCATTTTCACGTTTGCGCCGGGTCTCGCGAATGTCCCGGTCGAGGGCGTCGAGTTTTCCGCGCGCGGCAAAGTAGGCTTGCTCCGCCTCTTCGGCGCCCGCCGTGATCCCGGCAAGTTCTTCCCGCAGGTCGTTCAAATCGGCCGCACCCTCGTGGTGGGCAGGCACTTGTGCCAGTTCGTGCGCAATCTGCTTCCCTTGGGCTTCGCGCTGCGCCAGGCGCAGGCGCGCAGCCTCGGCACTCTGCGCCAGGAAGCGGGCTTCCTGCGCGAGCCGTTGGTGTTCGCTCCGTTGGTCGTGACATTGGCTGATGAGTTGCTGGACGGCGGCGTTCTCGGCTGCGAGTTGCTGTCGCCGTTGTCCAAAATGGGCTTGCGCTTCCTGGCGCTGACTTTCCAGTTGCTGAAGTTCCCGACGGGCCGCGTCGAGGTGCGGCTCGTCGTCCACGAGGGCATCCTGAAGATCGTCCAACTGATCTTGCCATTGCTGGGCCTGTACGCCCTGCAATTGTTGTTGCGCTACGAACTGCTCCTGGCGGGTACGGATCATGACAATATCCCGTTGCAGGCGTTGCCATTCGCGCTGGGCTTCTTCGAGCGCAGGCCGTTGCGTAGCCCGGCGCAGTCGCTGCTGCTCATTCTCGGCTTGTCTGGCGGCCTCCTCCAACTGCGCCACCGCAGTTTGCTCAGTGGCGATGCGCGCTTCAAGCTCATAGTGCTGGGTTTGCCGATCTACGCGTTGGCCTTCGAGGGCACCAATGGCACCGCCGCTCAGCCAGCCGGGTTGCCAGAGCCAAGTACCGTCTAGGGCGACAAAAAACGCGTCGGTGTCGGTGGGCAAGGGGTAATCGGGAGGACAAAAAAATACGCGATTCAGCAGGTGGGTGGCCAGGGATGCGTAGGCGGGTGCGTGCCGCACCACCGACAAGGCTGCGACGACGCCGGGTTGGGCGACGGGTGGTACGGGTTGAGCAATCGCCCCGAGTTCGTCGAGGATAAAAAATTGCGCCCGCCCCCGTTGTTCGTGACGCAGGCGCCGGGCAATGGCTTGTGCGGCTGTCCGGTCGGCTACCACGAAGGTGTGTAGAAAAGGCTCCAGGTACCGTTCTAGGGCGGGCCGATAGGTTTCAGAACAGGTGAACACGTCGGCCACGAGGGGGGCATCCCATGGCTGGGTAGGGTGCTGCCGCAAGTACCGTACGGTTTCGGGAAAGCCTTCTAGGTTGTCTATCCACGATTGCAGCAGGCGCTGCTCGTGCCGCAGGGCATCGAGCTGGCGGGTGCGTTGGGCCAGGGCTTGCTGGCCCGCTTTCGAGGTTTGGTCGGTAGCGTCGAGCGCGGCAAAGCGCGTTTGTTCGGCGCGTTGCAGGTCGGCTATGCGTGTTTGTTCGGCGTCGGCGCTGGCCTCGAGCACCCGGAGCTTTTGGTCAGATTCGGCGCGTACTTCTTCGGAGCTTTGCGCGGACAGGGCCACGTTCTCCAGTTCGCGGCGCAGGGTACGGAGTTGCGTTTGTCGGACTTCGTATTGTTTCTCGCGTTCGAAGAGCGTGCGTTGCGCGTGGCGCCAAGCGGTTTCTTGCGCAGCTTGCTGTTGTTGTTGCTGTTCGAGCTGTTGCTGGGCGGCGTGCAGATTGGCTTGGGCGGCTTCGCGTTCGGCTTCGCGGTAAGCGAGTTGTTGGCTGGTAGTTTCCAACTCGAGGGTCAGTTCGGTCCGTCGGTGGTCGGCTGCGGCGCACAACTGGCGGTCTTCGGACATCTGAATGGCCAGCGCGTCCCGTTGCTGGTGAAGCAGGGCGGCGCGCTCTTGCCAGATTTTCTGCTGATTTTCTTGTGCGCGCAGGTGATTCTCGCAGTCCTGACGGGTGCGCTGGCGCTGTTGCCAAAGGCGTTCGTGCGCTTCCAATTGTTGCTTTTGGGCAGTTAGGGCAGCTTCGCTGGCTTCCAGGTGCGCCGTGTAGGCCTGGTGCTGCGCCTGCCCTTCGGCCAGTTGCGTAGCCAGCCGTCGTTGCTGATCCGACAAGTGGCCGATGCGGGTGCGGGCCAACTGCAAGCTCTGGGTGCGGTAGGCCACCTTGAGTTCCTGGTAACGCTGCGCCTGCTTGGCTTGCCGTTCGAGCTGGCGCAGGTTTTTTTCGATCTCGAAGAGCAGGTCTTCCACGCGGTCGAGGTCCTGGTCGGTGTCCTCCAGCTTCTTGAGGGCTTGTTTCTTGCGTACCTTGAACTTGGCAATGCCAGCGGCCTCTTCGAACAAATGGCGGCGGGCATTCTCGCGGTCGTTGAGGATGTCATCCACCATCTTGAGTTCGATGATAGCGTAGCTGTCGGGGCCGATGCCCGTGTCCATGAACAGCGTGGTAATGTCTTTGAGGCGACACGTAACGCCGTTGAGCAAATACTCGCTTTCGCCGCTGCGGTAATAGCGGCGCGTGATGGTGACTTCGGCGTATTCGGTGGGCAGCAGTTGGCGGTCGTTGCGAAACGTGAGCGACGCTTCGGCCATTTGCAAGGGCTTGCGGTTTTTGGTGCCGTTGAAGATGATATTGTCCATCTTCTCCGAGCGCAGGTTGCGCGTGCGCTGTTCGCCCAGCACCCACCGAATGGCATCTACGATGTTGGACTTGCCGCACCCGTTGGGGCCCACTACGCCCGTAATGCCGTGGTCGAAGTGAATGACCACGCGGTCGCCAAAACTTTTGAAACCTTTTACTTCGAGCCGAGAGAGTTGCATGCGGAAACAAACAAGGCGCAAGGATACAACAAAAAGGTGTACCTGTGCCTCAGCCAGGCCGTAGAAAACGGCGATGCTGCTGCAAACTCAAAAAGTAGGGTCAGGTAAAAAAATCACCCATCCAACCCAATGGGGTACTGCGGCGGGCGGCTTTTGCCGCTCAGAGTGCGAGCACCGAGTTGTGGCTGCCAAAGCGGTTAGGCTCCTGGCGATCGGCGTGCGGTTCGTTTTCCCACTGATCTTCCCCGATCAGGTAGCGAAACTGGTATTCGCGGCCCGTTTCCAAGTCGAGGGTTACGCCCAAGGCACCGTTTTTTTTGGCTTTAAGCTGATTGGCTTGGTGATCCCAGTCGTTGAAATCGCCCACGACGAATACCTTCTTGCCCGTAGGCACTTGGGTTTTGTCCATCTCGAAGGTCACCTTGCAGACGGGCTTGTTTTTCACATTTTTTTTGGCGAGGCTCATTGTAGGCTAGGAAATAAAGTTGTGATATTTTTCCGCAAATATAAGAAGGTCAGGCAATTTGGTGAGTAAAAGAAAAGGAAAGGTGCAACGGTCGGCAGGTGTTGGAAAACCGCTTGCCGCGCGGAAATCGGTCGGTGCCAAGGCGGTACAAACAATGAATCATCTGCCCGGGTGCACCGCAAAACGATAAGCTACGGTGGGTGGGCGGGCATGGCCGTGCTGGGCTGGCTGGCCATTGCGCCCTTGGCCGATGCGGCGGACGCAGCTTCCGCACCGGCGGCCTGGGCCTGGCCCGGCGACTGGCCCCTCAAGGCGGCCCTGACGGGACTGGCCGTATTTGCTTCGGCCTGGTCGGGCAAGGTGGACGTACCTGGTGCCCTCACGGGTGGGCTGCTGACGGGTTTGCTCTTTCTGGGAATGGATTGGCTGGGTCCGGGCTTGTTACTTTTGTTTTTTGTACTGGGCACGGGCGTTTCGCAATATCGCCTGGCCGAAAAGGTGACCGTCGGACTGGCCGAGTCGCGCGGCAATCGGCGCTCGGTGGCCAATGTGCTGGCCAACGGCGCCGCCGCCGGCCTGTTTGCTACCCTGGCGTGGGCACTGCCCGCCGGACGGGTATGGTGGGAATGGGCCGTGGCCACGGCGCTGGTGGTGGCCACGGCCGACACGCTCTCCTCCGAATTGGGCAACGTCTGGGGGCGGCGCTACGTGCACGTGCTCACCGGGCGGCCCGACCAACGGGGGCGCGACGGGGCCATCAGCCTCGAAGGCACGTTGGCCGGTACCGTGGGGGGCGGGCTGGTGGCGGGCGTCTTCGCCCTCTGGACGGAACAGCCCGTGGCCTGGCCCCTCCTGACGGCCTTGGGCCTGCTCGGTACGTGGCTCGACTCGGTGCTGGGGGCCACCTTGCAGCGCCGCGCCTGGCTCGACAACCACGCCGTCAACGCGCAAAGCACCCTGTGGCTGGCCACGCTGGGGGCGTGGGTAGGGTACGGACTTGCCGCTTAACCGCAAGTTGCGCTGTGCAAATAACATCAAAAAATTTAATGTACTTTCTGAGGGCAACTTCTCAGAATTTTAGTTGTTAAAAGGCGCACCTTCGTATCTTTTCTGGCGTTACGATCGAGACATTTTTTCAGCCAATGGCCCAGCCCCTGCAATCGGTGATGGTAGTGGACGACGACCACGCCCGCCATTTTTTCTATCGCAAGATCATTCAGCAAGCCAACAGCCGCGTGGAGGTAACGGGCTTTGCCGACGCGGCCGAGGCCCTGACGTTTCTGGGTGCCGTCCGGCGGTTGCCTCATCGTTTGCCCGACCTGGTCTTGCTCGACTTGCACATGCCCGTCACTAGCGGCTGGCAGTTTCTGCACCACCTACAGTCACTTCGGGGACAGTTCGATAAAGACCCCGTCGTGATCGTCTTGTCGGCATCGGTCAATCCGGCCGATGAAGCCCGTACGCAGCAAATGGCCGGCGTGGCCGCTTTCTTTCACCTGCCCTTCTCGGCCGATTTATGGTCGGCCATCCGGCAGGTCTATCACCAAGTGCGCCACCCGGCGTCTCCTGCCTAGGTCAGTCGAAAAACTGCCATTTCACCCCAAAAATGAATACCCGGCGCAGCCCCGGGTAAATGGGCGTAACGAAGTAGCCATCTTGCCCGAGTCCTTGGTTAATCTGCGTCATCTTCAAAAAAATGGTCGCCCGCCGGATGCCCAGGTTGGCGTAGATGTCGGCCCAGCCGTATTCGGCCAGCACAAAATCGTTTTGCAAGTGAAACTGGTTGAGCACGGGCATGTACCGATCGCCAAAGTAGGCCCCGCGGTATTTGAACTCAACCCCCGTCTGGAGGCGCAGGGCGCTGTCGAAGAGGTTGCGCATGTAGTAGAGTCGGCTGCGGCCCCAGAGTGGCGGCATCCGCAGCACGTCGGGACCAAACGTACTGGTTTGGCGCGCCTCCAACTCCAGATAAAAGGGCGCCAACTGCACGGCCGCCTCTAGCCCGAAGGCCACCGAACCCACCGTGGCGTTGGTTTGCTGCGGCTGGGCTTGCTCGTTCCAGAAAATGTGGTTTTGCAGCGTGAGCAGTTCGGCGTAGGGCGCCAGGCGGAATTTCCGGAACGGAAAAATGGCCTGCACGAACGTACGATCCGCCACGGTGGCCGCGAAGTCGTTGATCCAGGTGAAGTGATTGCCCACGTAGGCCTGCTGCCAGAGGGTAGGCGAGTAGCGAAGGCGACGCTGCTCGCCCCGCAGCCAGCGATGGCGCACGCGCGCGCGCAATTCGTAATCGGCATTGAGGCTGTATTGCAAATAGCCACTTACGGCGCTGCTGTCGTTGAGGAAGTATTGCAGCGTGGCGCCGCCGTAGCTCTCGCCCGTCCAGGGCGTAAGATTGATGAGCGGCGCCTCGCGGCGGAAGTCGCGCCGCAAAAAGAAGAGTCCGTACTGAAAGCCTTCGATGCGCCCCTTTAGCCCCACGGTATTTTCCCACAACTGGTAGCGCTCGATGTGGTTGGTAGTGGGCGTAAAACCGAACCGGTTGGCGTAGAAATCGAAGGCTCCTTCGCCGGGCGGTGGGGTAGGGTCGTTGTAGGACTGCCGCCGGGTTAGGCGCTCGAAGCGGTGGTAAAGCTGGATGCCCCCCTGGCCCAGCAGCTTGTACTGCTGGTAGAGGTACCACCGATTGCGCAGGTCGCGGGTACGGATGCCCGGCGGCAGTCGCACGTCTTCGAGGGCATAGTCGAACAGGTCGTTGGGCCCTTCGCCTTCGCCGGGCAGAATGCCGCACGTCTCGTCGAGGCGGTGGTTGAGGTAGCTGTAGTTGAGCAGGACGG
>DAIMZG010000022.1:0-17772 GCA_036734065.1 Catalimonadaceae bacterium | reverse complement strand
GTTGAGACCACGCCCTTTGACGGCGTACTGACGGAACTCGTTCGAATAATTCATGAAAAGATTTTTTGGAAAGTTAGACGGACACTCGTTACAAATACCGTGATTTTTGGTAAAAGGTGACACAAAAACAAATTTGGCCGCGTGTCCGACAATTTGTCAGCACATTTGTGCCAAAGGCCAGCCGCACACATCTGTTTTTGGGGAAGTCCCCTTTCTTGGCACCGGGTAGTGTCAGGCTTCCTGGGCTTCGGTAGCTGCCTTGGTAATTTCGCGGAAGGCTTCCGAATCTACTTGCTCGGTGGGCAGTTCGACGCGCCCGGCCACGTGCAGAAGCACTTGGCGCGTAAGGGCCATTTCGTAGAGCTCCCGGCGATTTTCCTCTTTTCCGAGGTACATCTGCAGGTAGTAGTCGAACAGCTCGCCCTGGGCGGGCATGCCCATTTGGCTAAACTGACGGCTCACGGTTTCGGCGGCGGCCTCTTGTATTTGCTCGCCCGTCACCTTGACCTCGTGTGTGCGGGCATAGCGCTCCGCATAAATAGACCATTTGATGCCCTTGACAACGTCATCGAACTGCGCGTCGAGCCGCTCGGGTGTAAGTTCTTCGTTGCGCTCGAGCAACCACGTGCGCAGGAAGTCCTGCGGCACCTCGAAGGCAAGGCCGCGCGTGAGTTCTTGCCGAATTTGGTAGAGCGTAAATTCTTCGGCTTGCGTGCGCAGATTCTGGCGCATGCGTTCGGCGACTTCAGCCCGCAGACCCGCCTCGTCGGTCACTTTGCCTTCGCCGACCATCTTGTCGAAAAAGTCTTGGTCAAGGGTGGCGGGCTCAAACTCCTCCACTTCCTTGACGCGGAAGGTCACCTTCTGCAAGAACGGGCGATCCTTAAAAGCCAGCGACTCGTCCCGTACCCGGGGATGTTTTTCGTCGAGCGTAATTTCTTCGAAGTTGAAGGTGAGCGTATCGCCCACCCGGCACCCGGCAAAGAGGTGATAGAACTCGGGGCGCACCATGTCTTGGAGATGCAGCGAAAGTTCGGAAGGGTCGCGGTCTATATCTATTCCTTCGTCCACCTCCTGGGCTTCTTCCACCTCCTGGTCGGCGGCGGAATCCGCCGGGGTGGGCGCAGTGGCCTCGGTGGGCATTTCTGCTGCATCGCCTGCCGACGTGTCCACCGGCTCGACGAGGCCGGTAACCACAGCTTTGTCGTTGCCGGCCTCCAGCGGCACGTACCGCCCCAGTCGCTCCTTGTACTGCTCAATGAGTTTATCCACCGCATCGGCGGCCGGTGCCACTTCGTAGCGTGTCGCCTGCAAGTCGGCTACTTCGAGCGAAATGGGCGTATGCAAGCCCAGCCGGAACCGAAACGAAAATTCCCGGTCGGTTTCCAAATCAATGACGGGCGATTCTTCGTCGGCAATGGGACCGCCTACCAGGGGCAGTTCCTGCTCGCGGATGTAGTCGTCGAGGGCCTTGCCCAGCAAGGTGTTGATTTCTTCGGCCAGAATGCCCTTGCCGTAAAGCTTGCGCAGCAAAGCGGGGGGCACCTTACCGGGACGAAAGCCTTTCATCTGGGCCGTCCGGCCGTATTTCTTGAGGGCGGCGTTGACCTTCGGCTCGTAGTCGGCCGGGGTCAGGATGATGGTCAGGCCGGCGTGCGTATCGTCGTGTTTTTGCAGTTGAATGTCCAAGGTGCTGAAGTTAAATAGTCAAAAAACCGCTCTTCTGGCCCGTAACGCAGGCTTCCGAAAAGCGGCTGGAAAAGGCCGGAAGTGCGGATGGGGGGACTCGAACCCCCATGCCTCGCGGCGCCAGATCCTAAGTCTGGTACGTCTACCAATTTCGCCACATCCGCAAAAGGATGGCAAAATTACAAAAACCCGCGCAAATCTTGCGTATAAGTACTGATTAAATGCACGGAGGTTCCGACGGCGAGCGGCAGGCGTTGATTTCGTCAGAATAATTTACGTACTTATCCAAGCCCGCAGGGCTTTACTTGCCCTCCGCGAACATTCCAATTTCAATATCTACACGCGCTTACCTCCTCTTATGAGCGTACCTACCCTGCCCAGTGGCGAAGTGACCTCCCTTTCGCCACAGGAACTGGCCGACGAAAACCGGGAAATTGTCCGGCGCTACCGTCGTTTGCTGCGCAAGGCTCGTCCCGTCCTTAAAGACGACGACGGCAAGATCATTCGCAAAGCCTTTCGCACCGCCCTCGAAGCCCACCAGCACATGCGGCGCAAGTCGGGCGAACCCTACATCTACCACCCGCTGGCCGTAGCCGAAATTTGCATCGAAGAGATCGGGTTGGGCACTACGGCCATCGTCTCGGCCTTGCTGCACGACGTGGTCGAAGATACCGAACTGGAGCTTTCGGACATCGAGCGCGAGTTTGGCCCCAAGGTGGCCGCCATCATTGACGGCCTGACGAAAGTATCGGGGGTGTTTACGCCGGGCAGTTCGGCGCAAGCGGAAAACTTCCGCAAGATGCTCCTGACCCTCTCCGACGACGTGCGCGTGATCCTCATCAAGATTGCCGATCGCCTGCACAACATGCGTACGCTGGGCAGCATGCCCCGCGACAAGCAACTCAAGATCTCGTCAGAGACTTCCTATATCTACGCGCCGCTGGCCCACCGCCTAGGCCTCTACCCCATCAAGACCGAGCTCGAAGACCTGGCCCTCAAATATACCGATACGAGCACCTATCGGCAGATCGCCGAGAAGATCAAGCAGACCCGGGCGGCCCGCCAACGCTTTGTCCGGCAGTTTATCAGCCCCCTCGAAAACGAGCTGAGCAAGCAGCGCCTGCGCTTTATCATCAAGGGACGGCCCAAGAGCATCAACTCGATCTGGAACAAGATGCGCAAGCAGCACGTGCCCTTCGAAGAAGTGTACGACCTGTTTGCTATTCGCATCATCGTGGACGTGCCCCCCGAGCTGGAAAAGTCCGCCTGCTGGCAGGTCTATTCCATCGTGACGGACTTTTACAAGCCCAACCCCGATCGCCTCCGCGACTGGATCAGCACGCCCAAGTCGAACGGCTACGAGTCGCTGCACACCACCGTCATGAGCAAGTCGGGCCAGTGGGTGGAAGTGCAGATTCGCTCCCAACGCATGGACGACATCGCCGAGCGCGGCTACGCCGCCCACTGGAAGTACAAAGAGGCCCACGGGGGACAGTCCCGGCGCGGCGAAGAGTCGCTGCTCGACACGTGGCTGGCCCGCGTGCGCGAGACCCTAGAAAGCCAAGACATGTCGGCCGTCGAGTTTATGGACGACTTTCGGCAAAGCCTGGTGGCCGAAGACGTGCACGTGTTTACGCCCAAGGGCGAAGTCAAAAGCCTGCCCCGGGGGGCCACAGCCCTCGACTTTGCCTTCGAGATTCACTCCGAAGTAGGGGCGCGCTGTCTGGGCGTTAAGGCCAATCAGAAACTTGTGCCGCTGCACTACAAACTGCAGACCGGCGACCAGTTGGAGGTGATCACCTCCCAAAAACAAAGCCCCAAAGAAGACTGGCTCAAGTTTGTCGTCACCTCCAAGGCCATCACCAAGATAAAAGACTCGCTCAAGGACGAAAAAAAGCGTACGGCCACCGAAGGGCGCCACCTGGTGCTGCGCAAACTGCGCTCGCTCAAGGTAGAGCTCACCGACGAGCTGTCCAACAAACTCCGGGCGCACTTCGAGGTCAAGACCCCGTTGGACTTTTTCTACCGCGTAGGCAAGGGCACCATTGATCCGACCGAGGTGCGCCGCTTCGTCAAGGGCCTCAACGGGCAGGCCAGCAACGGACAACCTGCGGCCGACCCCATCCGCGACGCCAAAACTTTCGAGCGCGCCATCCGCAAGGCCCGCCCCGCCGACGAAGACGTATTGCTCATTGGCGAGGACATGGACAAGATCGAATACACCATGGCCAAGTGCTGCAACCCCATTCCCGGCGACGACGTGTTCGGCTTTATTACCATCAACGAGGGCATCCGCATTCACCGCACCAGTTGTCCCAACGCCGTCGAACTCATGTCGCACTACGGCTACCGCATCATCAAGGCGCGGTGGTCATCGCAGCACGATACCGCCTTTCCGGTGGACCTGCACATCAAGGGTAGCGACCGCGTGGGCACCGTCAACGACATCACGAAGGTGATTTCGGCCGACTTGCGCGTCAATATCCGCGCCATCTCGATTGACACCCAAGACGGCCTCTTCGACGGCGTGATCGCCCTGTTCGTACACGATAAGCACCACCTCGAACGACTCGTCGAAAAGCTCAAGCAAGTGCCCGGCGTGGTGGAGGTAGAGCGCTACGACCACGTCTGAGCCGCACGGATGCGCCTTTTTTTCTGTTACGAGGTTCGTTACCTTTGATTGTATCCTTCTCACTACCCGACCCTTCCTGCCTTGAACGCCGAAAAATTTGAAGAAGTAAAGCGTATATTCACTGCTTATCTGGAGAACAAAGGATTGCGCAAAACGCCCGAGCGGTTTGCCATCCTCGAGGAAATCTACGTCCGTAGTGGTCACTTTGACGTAGAATCGCTTTACATCAGCATGAAAAACAAAAACTACCGTGTAAGCCGGGCCACTGTGTACAACACGCTGGACTTGCTGGTAGAGTGCGACCTGGTGACGCGCCACCAGTTTGGAAAAAACCTGGCGCAGTACGAAAAGTCCTACGGTTATCGCCAGCATGATCACCTCATTTGCATGGAGTGCCACCAAGTGGTCGAGTTTTGCGATCCGCGGGTGCAGAACATTCAAAATATGGTGGGCGAATTACTCAGCTTTAACGTGGTGCATCACTCTCTCATTTTTTATGGCCATTGCCAGAAGGAAGACTGCGCCAACCGCACGCCCGAGCTGCGCGATGCCCACTAGTCCCATTACCTGCGGGTACGTATCTGCACGATCGTAGTAATTTTCGCGTACTTTTGGGCTTCTTCCACTTTTATTCTTGCTGAAGTATGACATTTAATTTTGAATCTAACCCGCCCGTGCTGTTTGTCCGCATCGAAGGCAACCTGATGGGCGACGAAGCCTCCGAAGTCCTGATCAAGCAACTGGGCGAACGCCTCACCGAAGACGTTCGCTTGTGCGCCATCAACCTGTCGGGCGTGGGCTTTATGAACAGCACCGGCATCGGCTTGGTGGTCAATATCCTGACCAAAATGCGCAACCGGGGCGGCGAGGTAGTGCTGGTGAGCCCCTCCGAGCAGGTACAGCGGCTGCTGCAAGTCACCAAACTCGACGGGGTGTTCAAGGTACAAGGCTCGGAAACGGAAGTGTCGGCCGATGCCTGAGCCGGGTGGCTCACCTCATTCTTCCAGCGCCCGCAAAGTGCAGTTTGGGGGCCGAAAATTCTCACAGGATGCGCTCGGGCTGACGACAGTCGGTAGCGTCCGCGGCGCCCGAAAGGGCCCCTTTTTTCCGTATTGACTATGAAAATTGATGTATTGTTGGGCCTGCAATGGGGGGACGAGGGCAAAGGCAAAATCGTAGATTTTCTCGCCCCGCAGTACGACGTGATTGCCCGCTTTCAGGGGGGACCCAACGCCGGACACACCCTGGTGTTCGACGGCCACAAGCACGTGCTGCACCAGATTCCGTCCGGCATCTTTCATCCGGGCATTCGCAACGTGATCGGCAACGGCGTCGTGCTCGATCCGGTGATCTTTCGCCGCGAACTCGAACGCCTCACCGCCCAGGGAGTGGTACCTACCCAAAACCTGTTCGTCTCGGAGAAGGCGCAACTGATTTTGCCCACTCACCGCCTGCTCGACGCCGCCTACGAGCACGACAAAGGCGCCGCCAAGATCGGCTCGACCCTCAAGGGTATTGGCCCCACGTACCAGGACAAATACGCCCGCCGGGGCCTGCGCGTGGGCGACATCCGGCTGCCCGACTTCAGGGAGCGCTACCAGGCCTTGGTCGAAGATCACAAAAGCATTCTGGATTATTACGGATACGACTACGACGACCTGGCCGAAGGCGAGGCGGTGTTTTTCGAAGCCATTGCTTTTCTGCAAACCCAAAACCTGGTGGACAGCGCCTACCTCATCAACGACGCCTTGCACGGCGAGCAAGCCGTGCTGGCCGAGGGCGCCCAAGGCTCACTGCTCGATATTGACTTTGGCTCGTACCCGTTTGTGACCTCTTCGAGCACCATGGCCGCGGGTGCCTGCACGGGCCTCGGCATTGCGCCCAGCCAGATCGGGCGCGTGTTTGGCATCTTCAAGGCCTATTGCACCCGCGTGGGCGGTGGCCCTTTCCCCACCGAACTGCACGGCGAAACGGGCGAAGTGCTGCGCCGCGAAGGGCAAGAATTTGGCGCCACCACCGGACGGCCCCGTCGCTGCGGTTGGCTCGATTTGCCCGCCCTGCGCTACGCCTGTATGCTCAACGGCGTTACCGAACTGCTGATGATGAAGGCCGACGTACTCAACCAGTTCGAAGAGATCAAGGTCTGTACCCACTACCAGATGCCCAACGGCGAAGTGACCGACCGCCTCCCCTACGACCTCTGCACCCAAACACTCACTCCCGTGTACGAAACCTTTCCGGGCTGGCAGCAGTCGCTCGACGGGGTGATGGACTTCGACCAACTGCCCGCCCCGTTGCTGGCCTACGTCGCCATGATCGAGCGCGCCGTCGGCGTGCCGATCACCCTGGTTTCGATGGGGCCTGACCGTACCCAAACCCTTCAGCGAGAATTTCAACGCAAACTGGCCTGATGCCCGCCTTTCCTGTCCGTACCCGCTTCCGCACCCTGCTGGCCGATACCGTCACGCCCGTAAGCCTCTATTTGCGTCTGCGCGACCGTTTTGTCAATACGCTGCTGCTCGAAAGCTCCGACTACCACGGCCAGCAGAACAGTTTCTCTTTCATCGCTTGTCAGCCGCTGGCCGAGTTCTCGGCCGATACCCAGCACCTGGCCGTGACTTATCCGGGGCAAGCCCGTACCCAAACGCCCATCACGCCCGACACGGACGTAGTAGCGGCTTGGCAGGCATTTGTGGATGCCTTCGGGGGGCCGTCGGACCTGCCCGCTCCCCTGCCCTACGGGCTGTTCGGCTACGTCACCTACGACGCCGTACGCTTTTTTGAGGACGTCCAGCTAGACCGGGTGCTTGCGCCTGATCGGCAAATTCCGCTGCTCCACTACCAGCTTTTTCGCTACGTCATTGCCATCAACCACTTCAAAAACGAGTTGCACCTCATCGAATACTGCCCCGAGGGGCTGGCCTTCGACGAAGCGGGCTACCAGGCCCTCCACGACCTGATCGGCCACCAGGACGTGCCGCATTACGATTTTGTGCGGACGGGCCCGGAAACCTCCAACCTCACCGACGAACAGTACCTGGCCCTGGTGCAACAAGGACGGCAGCACTGCTTTCGGGGCGACGTGTTCCAGATTGTCTTGTCGAGGCGCTTTTCGGTGCCTTTCCGGGGCGACGAGTTCAATGTGTACCGCGCCCTGCGTTCGATCAACCCCTCGCCTTATCTGTTTTTCTTCGACTACGGCGCCTTCCGGCTGTTTGGCTCTTCGCCCGAAGCGCAGATCACCATAGCGCAGGGCTCGGCCAGCATCCACCCCATTGCGGGTACTTTCTTGCGCACCGGCGACGACACCGCCGATGCCGAACTGGCCCAGCAACTCTACGACGACCCCAAAGAAAATGCCGAGCACGTCATGCTCGTGGACCTGGCCCGCAACGACCTGAGCCGCAACGGGTCGGGCGTGGGCGTCAAGACCTTCAAGGAAATTCAGTACTATTCGCACGTCATTCACCTCGTGTCGGAAGTGACGGCGCAGTTGCACGCGGGTACGGCGCCGTTGCGGCTGGTGGCCGACACTTTTCCGGCCGGTACGCTGTCGGGGGCGCCCAAACACCGGGCCTTGCAACTGATTGATCAGTACGAACCCGATGCCCGGGGCTACTATGGCGGTGCCCTGGGCTACGTCGGTTTTCAGGGCGACTTCAATCACGCCATCATGATTCGCTCGTTCCTGAGCAAAAACAACTGCCTGCACTTTCAGGCCGGGGCCGGCGTGGTAGCGCGGTCGGTACCCGAAAAAGAACTGGCCGAAGTAGGCAACAAACTCCGGGCTTTGCGGCGGGCCGTCGAGCGGGCCGAGACCCTCACGCGCTGATTCGCATCGCGATGGACTTCGTAGCCCTTGACTTCGAAACGGCCAATTACCAGCGCGACAGCGTTTGCGAAATTGGCCTGGCCTACGTGCGCGGGGGTCGTCTGGTGGGCACCGAGGGCTGGCGCGTACGCCCCGAGCCCAATTATTTTTGTATGCAAAACATCCGCGTACACGGCATTTGCGCCGCCGACGTGCGGCACGCGCCCACGTTTGCCGAGCTGTGGCCTTCGCTACGCAAGCATTTCGAGCACACCTGCGTGGTGGCCCACAACGCCAGCTTCGACATCAGCGTGTTGCGGTACGCCCTGCAAGGGTGCGACGAAGTTTTTCCCGATTTTCAGTATGCCTGCAGTTTGCAGATCGCCCGCCGCATGTGGCGGCACCTGCCTTCGCACGGCTTGGCCGCACTCGCGGCGCACTTTGGCATTGACCTGCAGCACCACGCCGCCGAAGCCGACGCCCGGGCCAGTGCCCTGCTGATGCTCGAGGCAGCCCGCAGTGCCAACTTGCCCGCCAATGCTACGGCGCACGAGTTGGCCCAGTGCCTGGGCCTGCAACTAGGCACGGTGTTTCCGGGCGGCTATACGCCCGCTGGCGTACGCAAACGCCCCCGGCCGCCGCGTCAGGCCACTACGTAAGACTTGGCCCTCGGCTCGGCCACTCGCTCGGGCAGGTGGCTTGGTTCGGCGAGCGGTGCTGGCGTTTCCTCCACGGCTTCGCGCGGGCCCGAGTAGTTGGGCAGCATGAGCTCGAAGGTACTGCCGCGGCCCAGTTCGGACTCGACGCGGATTTCGCCGTTGAGCCGCTGTACGGTTTCGCGTACGATGTACAGGCCCAGCCCCGCCCCCTGCGAGTTTTCCGAGGCGCGGTAAAACATATCGAAAACTTTGCCGAGGTGTTGCTTGCTGATGCCCTGGCCGTTGTCTTCGACGCGTACGCGCACGTAGTCGGCAAAAATATGCAGGTCTATCTGCACGAATGCCTGCTGTTTGTGGTGATCGGCAAAGCGAATGGCATTGGCCAGCAGGTTGCGCAAAATGTCGGCCACCCGCTTTTCGTCGGAATAAAAGGGGATTTCTTCTCCCTGAATATTGACAAAAGCCACCACGTCGGCCGCCTTGGGCATAAACTGGTGTTCTTCGATGATGCGCTGCAGCAAGGCCCGCACCAGTACGGGCTTTTGTTCGATCACCGTGCGGGCATTGCGCGAGTAGGTGATAATGTCCTTGACAAAGCGGTCGAGCCGTTGCATGCTCTTCTCGATCAGGCCCAGGTAGGTTTCCGTTTCCTGGCTTTGGTTATGCAGACGAATGACGTTGACGAGGCCCATCACCGACGTGAGGGGCGCGCGCAAGTCGTGGGCGGCGCTGTACACAAAATGATCGAGCTCAAAATTGGTCTTCTTGAGTTCTTCGTTTTTCTGACGGAGCATCGTACGCGAGCGTTCACGCTCGGTGATGTCGGTGGCGCTCAGCACCACGCCGTTCACCTGACCGTCTGCAGACACCTCCGGGGCGTAGCGCACCTCGTAGCAACGCGTGTGGCGTTGCAAATCCAACACCCTGATTTCTTCCACGGTGGTTTGCCCATGCAGCGCGCTTTCGTAGTTCGCCTCAAAGTTGGGCAGTTTGCAATAGTGCATCGCCGTGGCCAGCACGTCGCCTTCTTTCACCTTGCGGTGCCAGATATTGGCCGCAAAATCCACGGCCCGACGGTTGAGGCCCGTCACGTGTCCCCGGCAATCAAGCAAAAAATAAACTTCGTTGACGTGGGTCATCAGGGCTTCGAGCCGGTCGTGGCGATAAGTAAGCTGCCTCTTGTGGTGGTACACAAGGCTGACAATCATCAGGACGAATCCGCTCAACACGGCTTGCAAAGCAACCAAGGCCCCCGCCGGAAACTCGGGTTCGGCGACTAGCCCCGCGCTCAGCCCCGTGAGAATCGTAAAAAATATCACGTATCCGTAGAGGAAGCGGGGACGCTGCAAACAGAGAATTGTACTGATGAAATAAAGCGGATGCATCACTACGGCGAAGGGATGATAATGGCTAGCCACCAGCAGGGCATGCGCAAAGACGGCCGTAGCGACCATCAGCCCCGATATGAGGTATTTGTAGTAGGGTCGCGCCCCCTCAAAAAGCAACCGCAGCAACCACAGCGCCACCACGCTGACAATCAGCCCCCCCCGCCAGCCGACCAAGGCTTCAACCGTCGGAAACCACACGTACATCACCACACCCGAGGCGGTCATCCCCAAACCCACAAAAAGCAGGGTGAACGCGTGCAGGTCAATTAAATCGGAGAGACGTTTCATAGGCAGATAGCGGGTGGCCAGACGTGGGATGAATCGGTGCGCGAGATTGGGCAGCGAAACATACTGCCCACAAAAGATCTCCAATATTATACAAATACGGAAGGGAGTGTTGGGGAATTGGCGGTCAGATATTACGTACTCCGCCCGAAGGAAAATCCGTACTAAAAGTCGAAGGACTCACCTGCGTTGGCCGCCGGGCGCCGCAGGCTGTCGGGCGCCTGGCGGGCGCTCCGCAACTCGGAACCTTCGCCCTGCAAACCCCCACGGATTTTATCCCGGACTACGCGCGTATCGTACAGAATTTGGAAGTTATCGGTCGTACCGCGCATTACCAACGGGACTTGGGCGTTGCCCAGGCCGTCGTCGCGAATCTCCCCAAAGGCAGCGTCGCGATCAGGTCGGCGGCGCAGGTGTCGGGTCGGAATTTCGAAGTGATATTCCAGTTCCTGATCGAAGGTGTGCGTACCCGTCAGGGTCAAATCCAGCACGTTCGAGCGAATTTCCATACGTGGGACGTACACCGTGCGGTGCGCGATGCGCAATTGGTTATGCAGACTTTCAAACTGCAAGTCGGCCAACTCGCCCCGGTCGGCAAAGCGCGCAAGGGCTTGCATCGGCTCGAACTGCCGCAAGGCGCCCTCCCGAATCCAGACATCGGCCTCGGCCCGCGCCTGCCCTTCTTGCAAATCAAGTTGGTCGTTGAAAGGCAGGTAGGCCGTTACTTCGGCGGTCAATTGGCCCCGCAGGTGGCGGTCGAGCAGAAAATCTTGCCCAAAATTTTCGAACACGTAAAAGGCGCTGTCCACGTGAATACCCGACAGGTGCCCTTGCACTTCGGCCACCACCGCGCCGGGTTGGCGGGCGTTGAGGCTGGCGCGCATGTCCACCTTGCCCCCGGCCACCTGCATCACCACGCGCGGCGCACGCAGTACCTGTTGTTCCTGAATGAGCTTCCCGCGCAGGTACTGACCCCGAAAGCGGCGGAAGGTCAGGCGGTCCACTTCGCAGTCAAGGTTGTAGGAAAGGCGAGGCGAAAGGCGGAAGCGGTATTCGGCCGTAGCCTCGGGCTGGGCACTGCCCGTCACCGACAGCAACTCGTCGAGATCGAGGTACTGGGCACGAAAGCGGGCCTGGGCGTGCAACGACTCGTTGTCGAGCAGCAGGTAGGGAATCAGGTTACGGAAATAGCCCTCCAGGGCAAAGTCGCTCCGGCCCACCTGTCCGGAGAAGCCCTCGATGGCCACGTCGTTGCGTCCAAAAATGAACGTGCCGCTCAACTGCCGGAACGGCAAAGCCTGCTGGCCATACCGAAAAGCCACGGCCCGGGCCGTCACCTGACCCGATGCCGCCACCCGGCTGACCGTCTGCGGGCTTTGCAGGTCGCGCACGCGCCCGTCGAAGTGCAGGGCGATGTCCAGTTCGCCCTCGGCGGCGCGCAGGCTATCGTGTTCGTAGAGGGCCAGTAGGCTAGCTAGCGGGGCTACGCCTTCAAAATCGAATTGCAAGTGGGGGTCGTCGAAGTTGTGCAGCCGCAGTTGGCCCTGCACGGGGTGCCCGTCGAGGCGCGCCTGCACACCGCGCAGGGCCAACGTGCTGGTAGCGGCCCGGTGGCGGGCGCCGTTGTCGTAGGTACCCTCGAAGCTGACCGCGTCGAGGCGCTTACCCAGTTCGGGATGAAAAAAAGTAGCATTGCGCGCCCCAAACTGCACCGCTACGGCGGGCGTGGCGGCCCGGCCTTGCAGGTGCGCATCAAAATAGATTTCACCCGCCGATCGGTAGGCGCGCAGCGAGCGCGTAGTGGCTTGGGGAAGCAGCGACAGCAGGGTTTTCAGGCTTGCCGACTGCCCCCGCACGCGCAGGTCGAGCAGGGCCTGGGCGTCCGTGCCTACCGTACCCGTCACGTCGAAGCGCGCTTCGGCCACCGTCAGTTCCGACGGGCGAATCGTGAGCAAGTCGGTAGCTGGCGCGTAGTGAAGTGCTGCGTTGATTTGCAACGGTTTGTCTCGGAAATAAACATCTTGTTCGATCTGCAAGGCGTCCGAACGCAAATCGCCCGCCAGTTCGATGGTCGTGCCGCTGCTGTCGAGCCGCAGCCGGGCCCAGGCGTGATCGGCCAGTAGGGCGTAGTGCTGCCGTAAGTCCTGCCTTTCGTAGGTAACGCGTACGTGCCGCAGGTCGAGGCGGCGCAGGTCGAACGTCACCGGGTTGGTCTCGGACGCTTGCGGTGCGGTGGTATCCACGGCCACGATGTGGTAATTTTCGCGGCCCTGGGCATCTACCCGGAGGCGCACCTCGCCCTGTTCCAGGTACACGCGGTCTAGTTCGTACTGCCCCTGCAACAATTTCCAAGCATCGAAGGTCAGGAAAAGCCGTTGCAATTGGGCCAACGGTGCGGCCGTAGTGTCGAGTCCGTCGGCAATGCGCACATTATCGAAGCGCAGGGCCACTTGCGGGAATTTATCCCACCAAGAAAGGTGAATTTGCCCCACGGCCACCTCGGTGCGCAAGTGGCGATTGGCCTCGGCTACGAACAACCCCACCACGCGGTCGCGGAAAACGAAAAGCGCGCCGCCCCCCACCAGCAGCACCCCCAGCCCCACCAGCAACAGCCACGTGAAGAAACGACGTACCGAACGGAGCGCAGTGGAGTGGGGCATATATAAGTATAAGGAACAGAGGGGGAATTTAGCACTCAAAAAAAATTGTCCATCACCCGAGTGACACATTCGGGGCTATTGTCTCGTAATGAGTGTTGTTCTCTACAACGAACCGGATCGTTTTTTCGCCGACAATCCTCCCGTTTTTTTGGGTATCGTGCTGAAAGCGGCCCGCTATTTTTCATCCTAACTCACTGCATACTATGATTCGCGAAGGATCGGAAGTTACCTGGAAATGGGGCAACGGCACCGCCCGGGGCAAAGTAAAAGAAACCTACACCGAGGAGGTCACCCGCACCCTCAACGGCTCGCAAATTACCCGCAAGGGCGAAGCCAACAACAAAGCCCTCCTCATTGAACAAGACGATGGCAGCCGGGTGCTCAAGCTCGAAAGCGAAGTCGAGAAGGCCTAGCGCAAACTTTTTCGTCCCAGTGGGGTATAATACCCAGAACGTTTTATCATCTCATCTCCAAAACTTTTACACTATGGCTGAGCAAGCTAACGAAACCAAAACCTGGCCTGAATTGGCCATCGGGCTCTACGACAAACTGACGGGCCGCAACGCCGAGATCACGTACGACTTCCAGAATTTCGAATTGCACGTACCCAGCGGTGCGGTCGAGAACCCCTCGTACGCCAAGTGGCGCATGAACGGCATCCTCAAAATCCGTACGAGCGACTTGGGCAACAATAACCGCAAGAATTGATGAGCCGTAAGACGCTTCAAGTCTTTGCGGACTTGTCTGTCCAACACGGCGACGAGGAAATCCTGATCACCGACCTGGACGGGCGTAACTTGCTGGTGGATTTCCCCAGTACCCGCAGCTTGCGCCGGACATTGCAGGCGTTGCCCCGCAATTTGTTCGGACGTCGGCAAGTCCGGCAAGTAAATGAATTGCTGCGCGAGGCCAACCTGCAGGTTTCGTTGCTCATCAACGGCAACAGCATCGCGCACCTGGGCGACGAGCAGTGGCGCTTCGATCTACTCAGCTACTTGCGCTACCTGCTGGGTCGGCTGCGGAGCATCGTTAGCCGCTGGCTGGCGCAGTTGCAACGTGCCCTGACAGGCAGCGGTCAGCCCGCACTTCCCTAGCGTTTTGTGCGTATCCCCACCAGACCGACGGCCGCCGTCGGTCTTTTTTTTGAATAATGCGTTCCTTTGCCGGACATTGCCCGCGTTTATTTTTCGCTTTTCTGTTTCAAAACCCTACTTCATGGCTACTGCTACTACCTCCCCGTTTACCGCTCAGATTGCCGACGCACTCCGCCGCCTGGGCATTGCCGACCACAGTGCGCCCGCCAGCACGGGTCAGCAGTGGCGGGCCACGGCGGACCACGCCACGCACGCCGTTCGTTCCCCCGCCGACGGCACGCACCTGGGCACCGTCAGCCTGGCTACGGCCCAAGACTACGAAGCCGTTGTGCAAGCCGCGCAGGCGGCTTTCCCCGCCTGGCGCGACCTGCCCGCCCCGCGCCGCGGCGAGGTAGTGCGCCTCATCGGTCAGGAACTGCGCACCCACAAAGAAGACCTGGGGCGGCTGGTGAGCTACGAGATGGGCAAAATATTGCAGGAAGGCCTCGGTGAGGTGCAGGAGATGATTGACATCTGCGATTTTGCCGTAGGCCTCTCGCGCCAGCTCTACGGCCTGACCATGCACTCGGAGCGCCCCGACCACCGCATGTACGAGCAGTACCACCCGCTTGGGGTGGTGGGCATCATTTCGGCCTTCAACTTTCCGGTGGCCGTTTGGTCCTGGAACGCCATGCTCGCTGCCGTGTGCGGCGACGTCTGCATCTGGAAGCCCTCCGAAAAAACACCCCTGACGGCCATTGCCTGCCAGCACCTAGTGGCGCGGGTGCTGCGCGACCAGCAACTGCCCGAAGGCATTTTCAACCTGGTGGTGGGCGACGCCGCCGTGGGTGCGCAAATGGCCGCCGACGCGCGGGTACCGCTCGTATCGGCCACCGGCTCTACGCGCATGGGCAAAAAAGTGGGCGCGGCCGTCGGGGCGCGGCTGGGCCGGGCCTTGCTCGAACTGGGCGGCAACAACGCCCTCCTCATCAGCCCCCACGCCGACCTCGAACTGGCCCTGCGGGCTACCGTATTCGGGGCCGTCGGCACGGCGGGCCAGCGCTGCACCACCACGCGGCGGCTGATTGTACACGCCGACATCTACGACACCGTCCGGGAGCGGCTGCAACAAATTTATCCGCGGCTGCGCATCGGCCATCCGCTCGATCCGCAGACGCTCGTAGGCCCACTCATTGACCAAGAAGCCGTGGCGCACTTTCAGCGGGCACTCGAGGCCGTACAGGCAGAGGGCGGACGGCTGCTGGCGGGCGGCCAGGTGCTGAGCGAAAACGCGTACGCCGAAGGCCACTACGTAACCCCCGCGCTGGTAGAAGCCCAGAACCACTACGCCACCGTGCAGGAAGAAACCTTCGCCCCCATCTTGTACCTGATTCGGTACGAAGGGGGCATCGAGCGGGCCATTGCCCTTCAGAACGACGTGCGGCAGGGGCTGTCTTCGGCCCTGTTTTCCAATCATTTGCACGAAACGGAGGCCTTTCTGGCCCACCGCGGTTCGGATTGCGGCATCGCCAACATCAACATTGGCACATCCGGCGCCGAGATTGGTGGCGCCTTCGGCGGAGAAAAAGAAACCGGTGGCGGCCGCGAGTCGGGCTCCGACGCGTGGAAGGTGTACATGCGGCGGCAGACAAACACGCTCAATTATGGCCAAACCTTACCTCTGGCCCAGGGCATCTCCTTCGAGTTATGAAAAACTCCCTGCGGATGCTGCGAACAAAATCGCTATAATTGAATGAAAATGAACACTTTAACACCGTCTCCCGCCCATGAATAAGGCTACATACAATGCGGTTATGCTCATTGATGACAATGAGATTGACAACCTCATCAATCAGAAAATGATCGAGGCTTCGGGCCTGGCCGGCCACATCTTTACCCACAGTGGTGCCAAATCCGCCATTGAGTTTCTCAAGAATGTAGAAAAAATGTCGGGGGGTGATCAGAAATTCCTGCCCGATGTGATTTTTCTCGACATTGATATGCCGCTCATGGACGGCTTCCAGTTTCTCGAAGAATTCGAAAAGCTCTCGGATGCCCTCAAGGAACACTGCAAGGTCATCATGCTGACGTCTTCGATCAACCCGCAAGACCTCACCAAAGCCAAGCGGAGCTCGCACGTGCGCAAGTACATCAACAAGCCCCTTACGCAGGAAACGCTCGAAGGCCTCAAGAAAGAGGTCGTCAGCTAACCACCTGCCCGACCCCCTTTTGATGCAATCCCCTTTTGGTGGCAGGTGCTGCGCCAAAAGGGGCTTTTTGTCCTACAAGCCCAACCGCTCCACCACCGGGAAGCACCCCAGCACCTGCACGGAGTGCAACGCCCGGCGCAGTTTGGCCATCAGGTCATAGATGCGCCCACCGGGGGCGCACCACACCACAGGCTTGCCCATTGCGCAGCGACATTTGGCGCAGCGTGAGGGTGGGCCACAACGGGCTGTTCACAGCAAACGGGCGTGGGTGCGCACCCAGCGTTCGGGCAGTTCGCCTCCGCAGGCTTGTTCGTAGTCCTGTCGGCTACACGGCGCCCGGTACGGACGTTCGGCCGGGTTGGGGGCGGGCACTTCGAGCCACCAAGTATCGGCGCGCAGTTGCTTGTAAAAAACCAGTTCCTGACCGGCCAGCGGCACCACGTAGCGTCGGCAGGCATTGTCTTCGAAGGTAGGCACGGGCACCCGGTGGCAGAACCCCTCCACAAAGTACCACATCATGATGGCGACCGTGGCGGCCGTTTGCGCGCGCACGTCGTAGTGCGGATCGAACTCGTACCAGCCCGCCACGCGCAAGCGAGGCCCACAGCCGGCGTACCAGCAAAGCTGACAGCCCTCTTCGCCACTCAGGCCAAAAGGGCGCGTGGCCGCGTGGCCGGGGGCATCGGCTTGGCGCAGGGCGCCCACGTCGAAGCTGAGCAGCGCGGCTTCGCGGCAATACGGCTCGGCCCGCCCGATTTCGCCCCGCAACTCGCCCAGCCGCACCAGGTCAAAGTACGATTTCTCGAAATCTCGCTGCGTCGGTGCATCTGCTAGGTACGCCTGATGACCCATTTGCACAAAATTGAAAAGATAGTTGGGCTCCTGGGCAAAAAGGCGCGTCAGGTGATGGCGCGAGGGCGTGGCCCAGGCGCTCGGCTCGGTGTCGAGGCGGGCGTCTACGTTGAGCACCGTGATCCGCTGACCCGCCTCTTCGAAAGCCCGGTAGGCGCCCAGGTGCAGGTCGTGGGTACCCCCCATGAGTAGAATCGTCTGGCCAGCCTCCAGCAGCACGCGGCACACTTCCGTCAGCCGCTCGAGGGTTTCTTCGTAGGTGCGCCCCACGCGCAGGTCGCCCAGGTCGGCCAGGCGACAAGACCCCGTGCCCCGCTTGAGGCGGTACCACTGCTGCCGGATGGCCGTAGGAGCCGTTTTCAGGGCGGCCGAAGGCACTCCCCCCCGGTCTTCGGTCAGCCCGATCAGCACCATGTCCATCGTGGTCCAGTCCGGGAATAGCCGCCCGAAGTTGATGTGCAACTGGTGATAGACGGCCTGCACGTCGTGCATGTCGTCGCCCAAGGATTCGTC
>DAIMZG010000021.1:0-17793 GCA_036734065.1 Catalimonadaceae bacterium | reverse complement strand
TGTGCCGAGTAGCAGCACCCCGAGCCATCCCCACCAGTAATACTTTTTCATAAAGTAAGTTTTGGTTAACAACTGGTAATGAAGAGAAATGAACCACAAGTTATTTCTTTTCTGCTTTCGGCAAAAAGCAGGTCAAAACGAATGGCGCTTAATGGATGCACCTTGTTTATAAATGGCAGAAAAATACCCAGTGTTTAAATTAATAAGTCAAAATAATAATTGATAAAGCTTAGAAAAGTTTGTTAAAAAGTTACTTATAGATATAAAAATATTTTTAATACTAATTTCAAATCTACCAACACATATTTTAAATCATTCAATGCAGAAAATGCACTTTCTAGAAAGAGTAAAGAGGAATATACTGTCAACACCCGTTAATAATTTGCGTAAGAATCAATTAAAACGTTCCGAACCATGTGGCAAGAAACCGACAACAAACTCACCAAAACCTTTGAATTCAAAGACTTTAGCGAAGCCTTCGGCTTCATGACGCGCGTGGCCATCTTGGCCGAAAAGGCTGATCACCACCCGTGGTGGAGCAATATGTACAACAAGGTTTCTTTCGAACTGACCACCCACGACGCGGGCAATACCATCACCGACAAAGACCGGAAGTTGGCCCGGGCCATCGACGGTCTGGTGGCCTAGATATGGCCCTTGCGTCCGCGCGGCCGTAGGTGCTCTCGCCGAAGTGCCCAGCATGGCTGGCCACTTCGGCGCGGCGCGAGGCCCGCTCGTGCAAGTGATTCCTGAAAAGTGATCTCCGCAAAGGGTCGGGGCACCAGCCACCGCCGCCCCAAGCCCAGTGGTAAAAAAAGCCCCCTTGCGGGGATGTCTTACGCCGTCGGGGCAGAAGTGCGGCCCTCTACGCGGTCGCGGGCGGCGGCCAGGCGCCACCAAGGCAAATACGGGTAGGCGTGGTGCTCGTGGTGATACCCAAAAAAATAGCAGGTCACAAAAGCCCGCAGGTGATGCGTCGCCTGGCCCTTCGAGCGGTGCGGGTCATCGGGAGCGTGCTCGCCCCGGTGGGGCAAGAAAGTACCGAAGTAAAACAACTGCAGCGTACTCAGGATGGCCGGCACCATCCAGAACAGGATCAGGTTTTCGCGCGGGAACCAGATTTTGAGCACGTGATAGGTCACGGCCATGGCCAGAATTTGCCAGATAGTGACGTATTGCCGCACAAAGCTCAGGTACCAGGGCACAAAGCGATCCGAAGGGTGATAGTCCGGGTCGCGGTCTGACACTACGTGGGCGTGGTGCTGGTGGTGCTTGCGGTAGAGTTGGGGGTAGTAATTGTACGAAAACAACAGGGCGCACAACCCGCCCAATCCGTGATTGAGCCGGGCATTGGCACTCACCACGCCGTGCATGGCGTCGTGGGCGGTGATGAACAGGCCCGTGTAGAGGTGCATTTGCACCAGCACCAGCACGTACACGAACGGGTCGGTCCACTGCACGGGGTACTGCAGCAGCCAGGCGAGCAGGCCCGCCCAGAGCATTATAATCGTTGCTGCCCAAAAAACGCCCCAACCGGAGCGGTGGGCCGACAGAGCCAGGTCTTTCACAATACTAAAGCGATTCGAGGTACTGTTTCACTTCTTCCATCAGCCACATGGGCGTGGAGGTAGCTCCGCAGACGCCGACCGAATTGCCGGGCGCAAACCACGCGCGCTGCAACTCCGACGGCGACGAAACAAAATAGGTCTGCGGATTGGTGTCCTTGCAAACGTTGTAGAGCACGCGCCCGTTCGACGACTTGGTGCCCGACACAAACACGATGACGTCGAAACGGCTGGCAAAGTGCCGCAGGTCTTTGTCTCGGTTCGACACTTGCCGGCAGATGGTGTCGTTGGCGTCCACCTCAATGCCCTCGGCTTCGAGGATGCGCTTGATCTCGTAAAATTTGTCGGTGCTTTTGGTGGTCTGGCTATAGAGCGTCATCCGGCGGGGCAACTCGCTGAGGTTGAGTTCGGCAATGTCCTGAAACACCACGGCTTGGTTGCTGGTCTGGCCCAGGAGTCCGATCACTTCGGCGTGGCCGTGCTTGCCGTAGATGTAGATTTGCTCGTCTTTGTCGTACGAATTTTTGATCCGGTTTTGCAACTTGAGCACCACCGGGCACGAAGCGTCTACCAGTTCGAGGTTGTTTTCGAGGGCCAGTTGGTAGGTAGAAGCGGGTTCGCCGTGGGCCCGGATGAGCACTTTCTCGTTGCGCAGTTTGTGCAGACTATCGTGGTTGATAATGCGCAGCCCGCGCTGCTCCAGGCGCTTGACTTCCTCGTCGTTGTGGACGATGTCGCCCAGGCAATAGAGGTAGCCCTGCTCGTCGAGGATGTGTTCGGCCATTTCGATGGCGTACACCACGCCGAAGCAGAAGCCCGAGCCTTGGTCAATGGTGACCTGAAGCTGATAAGAAGTGACGGCGGTCGAAGACATGATCGTAGTATAAAAAAAGGTTAGGACGGTAGCAAGGCCAGGCGTTGTTGCAGTTCGGTGCGGTCGGCAGGTGTGCACAGCCCCGAATTCAGCACAAAACCGAGCAGTTCGGTGTAGAGGGCCGGGTAGGCTTCGGCCGGAAGCCGATCGGCCCCCGCTACAATCACCCGTTGATCGGCCCGCAAATCGCCACTCAACCCCAGAAAGCGGGGCGTCGCTTGCTGCACCGCAAAGCGCAACAGCCGGATCTCGGGGTTGTCGGCCTCCGCTCGTACGGCTTCTGCAAATTCGCGCGTGGCCCGCTGCAAGAGTTGTAACTTTTGGAACGGGTTGGCGTCGTATCGAGCCAGCAAGGCCGACGTGGCACCCCGGTAGGCACCCACCAGCGGCGATAGTTTGGCTGTCGTCAGGTCGGCGTAGAGGGCCGCCGCCTGCCGGGCGTCCTGCGCAGCGGCGGCGTAGCGCGCACGAATCTGGGCTGCTTCCATCTCAGAGGTAGTTTAGCTGGTGCCTTACGTAACTACTCACGAGTAAGGCCAGTTTTTGGTTATCAGGCACGCGCACCCGCTCTTGCAATATGCGCGTGGCGGGTAGCTTCCGGATTTTCTGGAAGAGTTTAGTGTAATACACGTAGGCCACAAAAACACCCAGCCTAGCCCCGAGCGGCAGTTCGAGCATGCCCTGGTACGCCTTCTTGAAATCGCGCTCGATATCCGCCTCGATGAGCGCTTTGGCTTCGGCGTCGAAGCAATTAAAATCCGTCCCCGGAAAATAGACCCGGCCCCGGTCGTAGTAATCGCTGCGGATGTCGCGCAGAAAATTCACCTTCTGAAAAGCCGCGCCCAAGCTACAGGCCGCATCGCGCAAGCGGTCGTAGTAGGCCCCGTCGCCTTCGCAAAACACGCGCAGACACATCAGCCCTACCACCTCGGCCGAGCCGTAGATGTATTCGGCGTACGTTTCGGGGGTGCAATCAATCAGATCCAGGTCCATTTCCATGCTGTGGAGGAAGGCGTCAATCAACGCCGACTCAATGCCGTACTGGTGTACTACCCGCTGAAAAGCGTGCAACACCGGATTGAGGCTGATGCCTTCGGCAATGGCCCGGTGGGTATCGTCCCGAAAGGAACTAAGCAACTTGCGCTTGTCGTGGTCGTGGAAGGTATCCACAATTTCGTCGGCGTAGCGCACAAAGCCGTAGATGGCGTAGATGGGGGGGTGAAAACGCTTGTGGAGGGTGCGGATACCAATCGTGAAGGAGGTGCTGTAGTGCCGGGTGATCAGCTTACTGCACTCGAACGTGGTGGTATCATACAAATTCATCATACAGCTAGTAAATCAGACCGCCTGAGCGCGGAGGTGAGGGGCAAAATCTTGGATTACCTCGCGGGCCACCACCCGCCCCGAAATGAGCGAAGGCGGCACCCCCGGGCCGGGCACAGTGAGTTGACCTGTATAATACAAATTTTTTACCTGACGGCTCTTTAACGAAGGTTTCAGGAGGGCCGTTTGGCGAAGCGTATTGGCCAGGCCGTAGGCATTGCCCTTGAAGGCGTGGTAGTCGGCCTGAAAATCCTGGTGGGCGTAACTGCGGCAATACACCACGTGCGAGCGGATATCTTGCCCCGTCAACTTTTCGAGCCGGGTCATGATCACGTCGTAATAGTAGTCGCGCGTGGCGGGCTGGTCGTGCAGGTCGGGCGCCACGGGCACCAGCAGAAAGAGGTTTTCGCAACCGGCCGGAGCCACCGATGGGTCTGTCACCGAAGGCACTGAGGCGTAGAACAGGGGCCGACTGGGCCACTGCGGGTCTTCGTAGATCTGGTGGGCATGCTGGCCAAAGTCCTCGTCGAAAAAAAGGTTGTGGTGCTGCAAGCCCTTTAGCCGCTTGTTTACACCGATGTAAAAGAGTAACGATGAGGGGGCCATCGTGCGTTTGTTCCAGTATTGGGGCGAATACGAACGGTCGCGCGCGCTGAGCAAGTCTTGTTCGACGTGGTGATAGTCGGCCCCGGCCACCACCACGTCGGCCGTCCGGACGCCCTGGGCCGTCACCACGCCCGTGATGCGCCCGCGGTGCGTCACCAGCCGCTCGACGGGCGTGTTGAGCCGAATTTTCACGCCTTCCTCTTCGGCCAGGCGCACCATGCCTTCCACAATTTTGTGCATACCGCCCATCGGATACCAGGTACCCAGGCCCATGTCGGCGTAGTTCATCAGGCTGTAGAGGGCCGGCGTTTTTTCGGGCGTGGCCCCGAGAAACAGCACCGGAAACTCAACGAGCTTGAGCAACTTTTCGTGCTGGAAAAACTGGCGCACGTGCGCTTTCATAGATTGAAACACGTTGAGACGCGCCACGTCGTAGAGCAGCTTCAGGCTCAGAAACTCCGTGACGCTGCGGCTGGGCTGATAGACCAGCTTGCTCATGCCGACCGTATATTTATAAGCCCCCTGCTTGAGAAACTCCACGAGCTGCTGCCCGCTGCCGGGTTCGTATTGTTCGAAGAGGGCCTGCAAGCCGTGGATCGTGGCGGGCAGCGAGACGGCGTCGTCGGGGCCAAAAAACACCTGGTAGGACGGGTCGAGCCGGACCAGCTCGTAGTAGTCGGCGGGGCGTTTGCCAAAGCCGGCAAAGTACTGTTCGAAAACGTCGGGCATCCAGTACCAACTGGGGCCCATGTCGAAGACGAAGCCTTCGTGCGCGAACTGGCGGGCCCTTCCGCCGGCCTGATCGTTTTTCTCCAGAATGGTGACCGAAGCGCCCGCACGGGCCAAATGAGTAGCTACCGAGAGACCCGCAAAGCCGGCCCCAATTACAATCACCTCGGGGTGCTGCATGATAAAGTCTTTAAGAGTAGGGCCTACGGGCAAGCCAAGTGTTCGTCATTCGCCCCAATTCGGGAGTATTTACTCCTGATACTTCCTAAATGTTTAGATCGGCGTGCATAGGTACGCACAAAAAAAGCAGATTTTCAAATAGAAAACCTGCTTTTGGGCGGAATAGTCGGCACTCAGGCACGCAGGGCGTACACGTGCAAGCGCGACTTGAGTTCCTTGCGGGCGATGTGAATGCGATTTTTGACCGTTCCGATCGGGATCTGGAGCCTTTCGGCAATTTCGTGGTATTTGAAACCCCGGAAATGCATCAGGAAGGGCGTTTTGTAGGCATCGTCGAGGTCGGCCATGGCCAGGTCAATATCTTCCATCGTGAAAGTGCCGTACGCAAAATTTTCCGTTACGTTCTCCGTCGAGTTGATGTAATGCAGATTATCCGTCGTATCAATGAACGTGTTACGACGCACCAACCGCTGGTAGTTGGTGATGAACGTATTCTTCATGATCGTGTACAACCATGCCTTAAGGTTGGTGCCTTCGGCAAACTTGTCACGGTTAATGAACGCTTTCAGCACAGTTTCCTGCAGCAGGTCATTGGCTTCTTCGTGATCTTTGGTGAGCCGCATGGCAAACGGCTTCAGCGAGCGAGAAAGTTGCTCAATTGTATAACTGAATTCTAATGCCGTCATGGTTAGTGATGTTTTGTTTAATACAAACCTAGTTATCGTTAAACAGATTTGCAATAGTCTGTTTAGGTATTTGATACGAATGCCTAAACAAAAAGATGAGCTATCTTGAAAAAAAACTTCCGATCTGCACTAAATGGCCCGAGCAGGCTTTGGCTGTCTGGCTGCGGCGTCTTGTCTTACATCGGGCAGCGAGGTCTTGAGGGATGGGCGTAAATAAGAAGAAAAGAGTTTGTACGGGGGGCGCGTTTGGCTGATCTGTGTTTGGTAACGCATAGCACACGCTGTGGGCCCTTACGCGGTATCTGCCAAATGGTTTGTGCTATTGAAGGGGTTTTCGCAAAATTTCCGACAAATACCGATTCGTCTGGCCACTTTTATACATAAGATCACGTAATTACTCGCTACGACAACACGCATCTATTTATGGAAACTGCTCTTCCCACCGTATCTGCCCGTGTGCAGGCCGCAGACCTGCAAGAAATTTTTGAGGCCCAGCGTGCGCACCAGGCCCACGTACGACAGACCACGGCTCGCCAGCGCATCCGCAAACTCAAGTTGCTGCGCGGCGTCATTGCGGGCATCCGCCCCGACTTGCAGGCGGCCATCTACCAGGATTTTGGCAAGCCGCCCACCGAAACGGATCTCACCGAAATATTTCCCTCCCTCAAGGCCATAGACTACACCATCAAGCACCTCAGCGACTGGATGAAGCCCCGCAAGGCCGAAACGCCCTTCGCCCTGATGGGCAGCGACTCACAGGTGGTCTTCGAGCCGAAAGGCACGGCCCTGATTATCGCCCCCTGGAATTATCCTTTCTACTTGATGATGGACCCGCTGGTGTCGGCCATTGCGGCGGGCAATACGGCCATCCTGAAACCTTCGGAGATGACCCCGCACACCTCCGACCTGATCCGGCGCCTGATCACCGAACTGTTTCCGGCCGACGAAGTGGCCGTGGTGGAAGGCGACAAGGAAGTGGCCCAGGCCCTGCTGCGCCTGCCCTTCGACCACATTTTCTTTACGGGTAGCACGGCCGTCGGCAAAAAAGTGATGGCCGCCGCCGCCGAAAACCTGGCCTCGGTTACGCTCGAACTGGGAGGCAAGTCGCCCGCGATCGTGGACGAAACGGCCGACCTGACCGACGCAGCCCAAAAAATTGTGTATGGCAAGTGCATCAATGCGGGCCAGACCTGCATCGCCCCCGACTACCTGCTGGTGCACGAGTCGGTGCAAGCAGCCCTGGTGGACGAGATCAAGCGGGTGCTGCACCGCTTTTATGGCGACATTACCGAACAAAACATTCCGGCCGATATGGCCCGCATCGTCAACGACCACCACTTCGGGCGGCTCAGCGGACTGCTGCACGAGGCCGTCGAGCGGGGCGCCCACGTCCTGACGGGCGGCTGGATGCTGGCAGCCGACCGCTTTGTGCCCCCCACCCTGCTCACCGACGTTACGCCCGACATGGCCGTGATGCAGGAGGAAATATTTGGTCCCATTCTGCCCGTCATTCCTTTCCGCGAGCTGAGCGAGGCCGTGGCCTACACCAAGCAGTTTTCCAAACCGCTGGCCGCGTATTTCTTCACCCGTCGCCCCTTCAACGCGCAGTACCTGCTCGACCACACCACGGCGGGCGGCACGTGCATCAACGAAACGGTGCTGCACGTGGGCAACCCAGCCCTGCCTTTTGGGGGCGTCAACCACAGCGGTATCGGCAAGGCGCACGGCTATTACGGCTTTCTGGCCTTCTCCAACGAGCGCGCCGTGCTGCGGCAGCGCGTCGGCCTGACGAGCGTCAAGCTGATGTACCCGCCCTACAACGCCATCGTCCGGGCCACCATTGACCGACTCGTGCGCCTGTTCTGAGGCACGGCGGCTGGTCGGCGCACTTGGTTGTTTTTTCGACAAGTGCTTTCTTTAAAGCGCGTTGCGGGCCTCGGGTGGGCAACTGTCTGCCCGAGGCCCGATTTTTTCTGATCTGTTCACCCTTCAACTTACTCCCTACACATGCGCTACCCCCTCGTTGCCGGCAACTGGAAAATGCACAAAGACCTGGCCGCCAGCCAGCAACTTACCTCCGAAATTGTCGGCATGGTCGGCAGCGAAGCTGATTCCCGCGTGCAAGTGGTGGTGGCCCCACCCCTGCTGTTTTTGCGGGCTGTCAATAAACTGCTGGCCGAGGCGCCCGGCATTGCCTTGGGCGCGCAGAACTGCCACGAAGCCAACGAAGGCGCCTTTACGGGCGAAATATCGGCCCCGATGCTGCGTTCGGTGGGCGTGCAATATGTGATCATTGGCCACAGCGAGCGGCGCCAGCACTTTGGCGAAACCGATGCGCAACTGGCCCGCAAGGTGAACGCCGCCCTGGCCCACGGGCTGACGCCCATTTTCTGCTGCGGCGAGACCCTCGAGATCCGCGAGGCCAACACCCACTTCGATTTTGTCCGCCAGCAACTCACCGACGGGCTGTTTCACCTCGAAGCGGCGCAGTTGGCCAAGCTGGTACTGGCCTACGAGCCCATCTGGGCCATCGGTACGGGCCGCACGGCTTCGGCCCAACAGGCACAGGAGATGCACGCTGCCTTGCGCGCACACCTGGCCGAGCGCTACGGCCCGGCCGTGGCCGACCAAGTCCGGATTCTTTATGGTGGGAGCGTGAAGCCCGACAATGCTGCCGAGATCTTCGCCCAGCCCGACGTGGACGGCGGGCTGATTGGCGGGGCGTCGTTGCAATCGCGCAGTTTTGTGGACATCGTCAAGGCCGCCGCCATTGCCCTGTAGGTGTCATGAGCGGGTGCATCCGGATTGGCTTACTTTTTTTGATGATGGGGCTGGTTGGTAATCAGGCTACTGCGGCGCAGCCTCCCGACCTGGCCTGTCGGGTGTACGGGGCCGTGCACTTTGTCTCGGACCGCCGCCTGGCCGACTACGTCGTATTTGTGGAAGAAAGCGAGGCTTTTGCCGACGTCACCGTCGCCCTGACCGACAATCGGCTCTTTGCCGACCGCAGTGGCCTGTGGTACCAAGCCGACCACCCCAACCTAGCTGATTTTCGAATTTTTGTGGCTGATCGTCGGGGTACGGCCGATTTTTCGATCTGCTATACCCAGACCGAATCTTTTGCGGGCTGTCGCTGACAAAAACCGCCGGAAACACCCCTCGGCACGATGAACATTCGCCCCGCACAGGATGTTGAAGGGGTATTCGTGTGCGAATAACCGTTACCTTCGTACGCTTTTCTTGATATCCGTAAGTCCCCTTCTTTATATGAAATTAGACGTTCGTTACCAGGAACCTTTCGCTGCCCGTCATCACGGCGTGGCCGATTCACGGCGCGAAGAGATGCTGGCCACCGTCGGTGCGCCCTCGCTAGACGCCCTGATGGACGAAACAGTGCCGGCCGCCATCCGCCTGCCCCGGCCTCTGCAACTGCCTGCGCCCGTATCGGAGGCGGTATTTCTCAAGCAGTTCAAGCAGATGATGCAACAGAACCAGCTGTTCCGTTCCTACATCGGCATGGGCTATTACGGCACGGTGACTCCGCCCGTCATCCTGCGCAACATTCTGGAAAATCCGGGCTGGTACACGGCCTACACGCCCTACCAGGCCGAAATCGCCCAAGGGCGTCTGGAGATGCTAATGAACTTTCAGACGTTGGTGAGCGACCTGACGGGGCTGGAAATTGCGACGGCCTCGCTGCTCGACGAGGGCACCGCCGCCGCCGAAGCCATGACCATGTTCTACGGCGCCCGTCCGCGTACGCGCAAATCGGCCGACGTATTCTTTGTCTCCGACCTTTGCCATCCCCAAACCATTGACGTGCTGCGCACCCGCGCTTTGCCCGTCGGCATCGAGCTGCGCGTGGGCGACCACCGCACCCTCGACGTAACGGACGAAAATCTTTTTGGGGTGCTGTTGCAATACCCCGGCACTGATGGCGTGGTAGAGGACTACTCGGCCCTGATTGCCGCAGCCCGCGAGCAAGGCGCGCAGGTGGCCGTAGCCACTGACCTGCTCAGCCTCACGCTGCTCACCCCGCCCGGCGAAATGGGCGCCGATGCGGCCGTGGGTTCGGCCCAGCGCTTTGGCGTGCCGATGGGCTACGGCGGCCCACACGCCGCCTTCTTCGCCACCCGCGACGGCTACAAGCGCCGCCTACCGGGTCGCATCATCGGCCTGTCGAAAGACGCGCAGGGCAACCCGGCCTACCGCATGGCCCTGCAAACCCGCGAGCAGCACATCCGCCGCGAAAAAGCTACCTCCAACATTTGCACCGCCCAGGTCCTGCTGGCCGTAATGGCCGCTGCCTACGGCGTGTACCACGGCCCCAACGGGCTGCGCCGCATTGCCGGCCGCGTCCACGGCCTGACCCGCCTGCTCGCACAGGGCCTCGAAACGCTCGGCGTGAAGGTTGTCCATACGGACTATTTCGATACGCTGCGCCTGGACATCGCGGGCGACGCGCAGGCCTCGCTCCGCACCGTCGCCGAAAAGCACCGCGTTAATCTTCGCTTCGAAACGGATTTTGTAGGTGTGTCACTCGACGAAACGGCCGACCTGAACGAGGTGACCCAACTGCTCCATATTTTTGCTGAGGCTACCGATCGGGCGCTGACCTTCGATCCGCAGGCGGCGGCTGATAACCTGGAAATAAAGTTGCCCACCGCCTTGGTGCGCCAGTCCGAGTTTATGACGCACCCCGTGTTCGAGCGTTTCCACACCGAGCACGACATGCTCCGCTACCTCAAGCGCCTCGAAAACCGCGACTTGTCGCTGACGCACTCGATGATCGCGCTGGGTTCGTGTACCATGAAACTCAACGCCACCACCGAGATGATCCCCGTCACGTGGCCGGAACTGGGTGGCTTGCACCCGTTTGTGCCCGTGGCGCAGGCTGCTGGCTACGCCCAACTCTTTGAAAACCTTGCCGCTTGGCTCACCGAAGTGACGGGCTTTGCGGGTGTATCGCTCCAGCCCAACTCGGGTGCACAGGGCGAATACACGGGGCTGATGGTGATTCGCGCTTACCACCAAAGCCGGGGCGATCACCACCGCGACGTGGCCCTGATTCCGACTTCGGCCCACGGCACCAACCCGGCCTCGGCCGTGATGGCGGGCATGGAAGTAGTGCTGGTCAAGTGCGACGCCCGGGGCAACATTGATTTCGACGATATCAAGGCCAAGGCCGAGCAGTACAGCGACCGCTTGTCGTCCCTGATGATTACCTATCCGTCCACGCACGGGGTGTTCGAAGCGCAGATTCGTGAGATCTGCGACCTGATTCACCAGCATGGCGGTAAAGTTTATATGGACGGGGCCAACATGAATGCCCAGGTGGGCCTAACCAGCCCCGGCTACATTGGCGCCGACGTGTGTCACCTCAACCTGCACAAGACGTTCTGCATCCCGCACGGCGGCGGCGGCCCGGGTATGGGTCCCATCGGCGTGGTGGCCGACTTGCTGCCTTTCTTACCGGGCCACGTGCTGGTACCCACGGGCGGCGAACAGGCCATCTCGGCCGTGTCGGCGGCCCCCTTCGGCAGTGCCAGCATCCTGGCCATCTCCTACGCCTACATCGCCATGATGGGCGGCGAGGGCCTGACGCGCGCCACCGAGCTGGCCATCCTCAACGCCAACTACATCAAGGCCCGGCTCGAAGCGCACTATCCGGTGCTCTACACGGGGCAAAATGGCCGCACGGCGCACGAGTTTATCGTGGACTTGCGCGGCTTCGAGAAAGTGGGTGTGATGGCCGAGGACATTGCCAAGCGCCTGATGGACTACGGCTTCCACGCGCCCACGCTGTCGTTCCCGGTAGCGGGCACGGTGATGATCGAGCCGACCGAAAGCGAATCGAAAGAGGAGCTGGACCGTTTCTGCGACGCCATGATTGCCATTCGCCAGGAGATCCGGGAGATTGAGGAGGGCCGCGTGGCCGCCGAAGACAGCATCTTGCACCACGCGCCCCACACGGCCGCCGTCGTGATGGCCGCCGACTGGCAGCGGAGCTACTCGCGCGAGCAAGCCGCCTATCCCCTGCCCTGGGTGAAGGCCACCAAATTCTGGCCCACCGTCAGCCGCATAGACAGCGCCTACGGCGACCGCAACCTAGTGTGCAGTTGCCCGCCCCTGTCCGACTACGTCACGGCCGAGGAGGCCCCCGCCGCCTCGGAGGTATCGGCCTGAGCATTTTGATTGAATCAGTTTCACAAAAAAGCCCGCGACTGGTCGCGGGCTTTTTTGGTTTTTGTGAGCAGGCAAAGACCGCCCTTGCTTTCACCAAAACGCCCTACTCGCAACGGGGCACTGATTTGTTGAGCACGTCCGATTTGGGATAGTCGTGCTTGGTGACGGGTTGCCAATCGAATTCGGGCAGGGTGTCGAGCGAGAAAAGGGCGTCGGGGTCGGGGTGGGCGCGCAGAAAGTCCGTGAAGGCATCTTCGAGTGCCCGGAGCGAATCGAGCCCGCAAGGGCTGAGCGTGCCCGCCACCGCCAGCGCCCCCAACTGGTCAATGGCCGCAGGCTTCACGCCGGGACGCAACCCTACGGCCACGGCGGCTTGGGTGTCGAGGCGCTGCACCACAAAAAGCCCTTCGATGCGCGGATCCACGTAGAAGGTGTTGAACTGATAGCGCCCGCCCGTCAGGTACACGGCCGCGTCGGTCAGGCAAGGCGAGGGCTGGCTGACGGCGCGCGTGTTGGTGCGGTCAACGGGCTGGTCGGGATAGAGCGCCTGCAAAGCAGTCCGCAAGGCCAAGTGCCCTACCACCAGGCCATCGCACAGGTGCCCGTGAAAACGCACCAAGTCGGCCAGGCCCACCGTATCCGGATTTGCCCGGTCGAGGCGCCCCTTCGAGAAGTCCGTGTCCACGGTCGCCACGGGGGGCACACCCGGCGAAGCCTCCGCCGTGGTGGCCGTGGGCACCCGCGCCTGACAGGCCCCCAGGGCCAGTACGGCCGCCAGGCCTGCGCTACGCAAGAGGTGGTTCATAGTACCTGGGCGAAAATGAGCCAGTAGTAGAGGCCCGTCAGGACGAACACACTGCCCGCCACGTAGCGCATGCCCTTTTCGAGCCGCTGCACCACCCGGAAATATCGGCCCACCTGCCCGAAGCTGAAGGCCACCAAGTAGGCAAAAAGCAATACGGGCAGGCCCGTGCCGAGGGCAAATACGAAGGGAAGCCACAACCCGGCCGGTTGGCTGAGGGTCAGCGGCATGAGCATACCGAAGTAGAGCGCGCCGCTGTACGGACAAAAGGCCAGGGCGAAAATGGCGCCCAGCAAGGTAGCGCCCAGCAGCCCTTGGTGCTTGAAGCGTTCGCTCCAGCGTTCGGTCAGGCGCCCGGCCCCCAGCCACCCCAACGGCAACACGCCCAGCATCATCAGGCCCGTCAGGATCAGGAGCGGAATCAGCAGCCGCTCGCCGTATTGCTGAAAGAGGCGGGCCACCTCAAATTTGCTCACGCCCGCATAGACAATGGCCCCGATGGCCACGTAGCTGAAAGCCCGCCCCAGCGAATAGAGCACGCCGCTGAGCAACACCGTCCGCCGATTTTCGAAGTTTCGGGACAGGTAGGCCGTCTCCGTAATGTTAGTGGCGAGGGGGCAGGGGCTAATGGCCGTCATCAGCCCGAGCAGCCAGGCCGAAAGCAACGGCATCTGGCTAGACTCGAAGAGCTTTTGTAAAAATTCTATCGGGGCAAGGGGTAACGGCGAGGCCCGCAGACCCCGCGGCAAGTCAGAAGTAGGTCGAGATTTCGCGGCTCAGCTTCTCGGAGAACTGCGTCGCCTGGCCGGCATTCATGAAGGCCATGTCGGTGAGGTCCACCACCGTGTCGCCCCCTTCGCGCACCACGCGCAACATCAGGGCCGAGCCACTGGCTTGGTACTGTTCGGCCAAGGCCTGGTTTTCGGCCTCGTCCACGTTGATGAGGCGGAACGTGATTTTGCCGCTGGCCATTTCGTCGGCAAACTGCGCGTCGAGGGTCTGGCGCGTGAGGCGTTCGATGGCCACGCACGTACGGCAACGGTGATCAGAATGGAAATCGAGCACCTCGATGCGGTCGGCGCCCGCCGTCGGAGAAGCGGTGGCCACCATGGCCGCTGATTGCTGATTGGGTGCGTCGCAGGCGATCCAGCCAAAGGCCGTCAGGCATAGCCAAAGCAAAGACATTTTCATAGGGGTAAGGGGTTACGTGTGTAAAGGAAAAGGATAAAGCATTTTTGGGGATAGGCTCACCCGAAGGCCCATTTAAACATATAGCCGGAAAAGACAATGCACAACGTGACGACCGAGAAGAACAGGAAGATCAGGCGCGGCGTCATCACCTTGCGCAGCAGCGTGGCTTCGGGCACCGACAGGCCAATGACGCCCATCATGAAAGCCAACGAAGTACCGAGCGGAATGCCCTTGGCCACAAACACCTGAATGACAGGCAAAATACCGGCCGCGTTGGCGTACATCGGGACGGCCAGCACTATGGCCAGGGGCACGGCGTACCAGACATCCTGGCCAATGTACTGCTCGAAGAAGCCTTCGGGCACGTAGCCGTGCATGGCCGCGCCGATGGCAATGCCCACCAGCACGTAGGGCAGTACGCCCCGCACAATGGTGAGGGCTTCGCGCACCACGCCGGGCAATTCGGCCCGCAACGAGGGGCCGTCCGCGTCGCCCCCGGCCCCCGCCGTCTGGAAGGCGGGCATCTGTTTGACCCAATCGGTGAGCCAGCGTTCGGTGCGGAATTGGCCCAATATCCAGCCGCCCACCGTGCCCAGCGCTACGCCGCTGGCCACGTAAATCAGCGTGGTTTTCAGTCCGAACATCCCCAGGAAGATGGCAATGGCCACTTCGTTGACCAGCGGCGAGGTAATCAGGAAGGCGAAGGTCACCCCGAGGGGAATGCCGCCCTTGACAAAGCAGATGAACAGCGGCACCGACGAGCAAGAGCAAAAGGGCGTAACGGCGCCAAAAACGGCCGCCAGCAGGTATTCCAGCCCGAACAAGCGGCGGCTATTGAGGAAATTGCGCAGCTTTTCGACCGGAAAGTAGAGGTTGACCACCCCCATGATGACCGTGATGAGCAGCAGCAGCAGCAGAATCTTGACGGTATCGTACACGAAGAAATTCAGCGCGGCGCCCAGGTGGGTGTCCGATTGCTGACCCAACACGTCGTAGATCAGCCAGTCGGCCAGGTGTTGCAGCCAGTCGAACATCAGCGCAGGGCGGCTTGCACCTCTTGGGCACTCGGCACGCGGCCTTCAATCTTGACCACACCATCCACCACGACGGCGGGCGTCGAGAGCACCTGGTAGTTCATAATCTCCTGGATGTCCTCCACTTTTTCTACTTGGGCTTCGGTGTTCGTTTGGGCCAGTACCTGGCGGACAACGGCTTCCGTTTGCTTGCACTTGGGGCAACCCGTACCCAGAATTTTGATGATTTTCATATTCGTAAATGTTGAGTGGTTTAAAGATCACACAGTAAAGCCTTGGCCAACGCCCAGTTTTCGCGGTGCAGGCAATAGCGGGTGCGCGGCGCCTCGATGGTACCCTGAATGAGACCCGCCTCGCGCAACTCGCGCAAGTGCTGCGAAACCGTCGGCTGCGACATGGGCAGTTCCCGCACCAGGTCGCCGCAAAAGCAGTCGGTTTGCTGGGCCAGAAACTCCAGGATCAGCACCCGGGCGGGGTGGGCCAGCGCCTTGGCAATCCGGGCAACTTGCCGTTGCCGGGCGGTGTAGGGAGAGACGTGCAGGGTGTTGTTCATAGCTTATAGTAAATGTACTATGAACCAGGCGTCTTTGGCCGTCGGGGTGCCCTAAGGATCAGGACTGACAAAGTTTGTCCCTCCGGCCGGGCCCGGCGTGGCGCACCGGGCAGGCAGATGGTCAGACGCCGGTGCGGGTAACCCAAAAAACACCTTATAATCCGTATTGACTGCAAAACCTGCAAAACTTACCTCGTTTGCGCAGTACGTACCCGGACTGCACAAGCCGCCACAGCAGCCGAAGGGGATCTTGTCGCGGCAGCAAGATTTATGAGTGTATAAATTGCACGAAAATATTACATGCATTCGCGCAGGTAAGGGTATATTTATTTTTTATGTGACAGGTTTTATATTATTTTGATGCGGTTTCTCCCCACTTTACCCGCCCCGACGGCGCCGCCTTTCTATGAAAAACTGCCTCTACTTCCTGATCTGCCTGCTGGTGCTGGCGGGTTGCCAAGGCAACGAACCAGACCCCTGCGCGGCCCTGCCGGCCCGGCTCGACTTTACCATGAGCAAGCGCTACATCGATCATAGTATTTTTTACTCACCTAGGGCCGAAATTGATACCCTGGTAGCCGACAGCATTTTCCTGGCTTGGGATCAAATCATCTTCACCGCCCCCGAAGGCTACCGCCACTACGAATGGCAAGTAGGCTACGATGACCGCACCTGGGATACCCGCACTTTTGCGCTGACCTTTTCGGCTCCCATTGAGGACTTGCCTATACGTCTCATCGTCCGCGATCCGATCCACGCCAAATGCCAGCCCTACGCCGATACACTTACCCGTCTGCTAAATGTGGTGGACAGAATGACTTCCCCATTGGTGGGTCGCTACCAAGGGGCTCTTACCGAAAGTCCAGCCGATACATTCACGGTCGAAATTGATGTCAATCAATTTCGAGATGGTTACCGATTCTTTAATCTCAATCGTGGCTGTCTGCCCCCGCTCTCGGATCCTTACAACAATGAGTATTTCAATACCTTCCGGCCGGGCTACCGTTTTGTACTTATTAATTACTTCCAGACCCCTGAAGGCTGCAGAGCCCCTTTCGGCTGGGTAAGTCTCTCGGCTGATCATCAGCAGCTCACGGCCCATTACAGCGTCCGAGTGACGGATGCCGCGGGAAATCACTCTCGAAAATTTGAAACATTTATTGGCCAGCGGATTCCCTAACCATGAAAAACCGCCTCTACCTCCTGATCTGCCTGCTGGTGCTGGCGGGGTGCCGCCGAGACGATGACCCCGCGCCCGATCCCTGCGCCGAATTGCCCGCCCGACTTGAGTTTACTATGAGCAAACGCTTTCTCGAGTCAAGCAATACCACTAGTAGCATTAAGATTGATACCCTCGTGGCCGATGATACCTTCCTAGCTTGGGATCAGATTATTTTCACCGCCCCGGAAGGCTATCAACATTACGAATGGCAAGTTGGCTATGACGACCGCACCTGGAGCACCCGAACGTTCGGGCTAACCTTCTCGGCCCCCGTCGAAGACTTGCCCGTGCGCCTCATTGTACGCGATCCGATCGGTGAGCGTGCGCAGTGCCTTCCGTCGGCCGATACGCTCACGCGTTTGCTTAACGTGGTGGGCAAAATGGCTTCGCCATTGGTGGGTCGTTATCAGGGTATTCTCACGGAGAGCCCGACTGATACGTTCAGGGTCGAAGTTAATATCGATCGCTGGGGAAATGATTATCGCTTGTTCAACCTCAACCGTGGATGTTTACCCCCGCATGAAGATCATCATTACTTTAATACACTGAAACGAGGCTACCGCTTTGCAATTTTCAATTATAATAGAACGCCTGAAGGCTGCAAGACTCCTTTTGGATGGCTAAGCTTATCCGCCAATCACCAGCACTTAACAGCTCATTACAGCGTGCGAGAAATGGATGCTGCGGGAGATTTTTTCTTTAAATACGAAACATTTATCGGCCAGCGGATTCCCTAACCATGAAAAATTGCCTTTATTTTCTGCTCTGCCTGCTGGTGCTGGCGGGGTGCCGCCGAGACACCCCAGAGCCAATTCCCGAGCCTGACCCCTGCGCCGATCGCC
>DAIMZG010000020.1:0-17897 GCA_036734065.1 Catalimonadaceae bacterium | reverse complement strand
GCCTTGCGGTTGGCCGTCATCTGGTCGAACGACACGGGCGTTACCTCCACGTGCAAGTCAATCCGATCGAGCAGCGGGCCACTGATTTTGCTCAGGTAGCGCTGCACCACGCCGGGGGCGCAGACGCACTCTTTTTCGGGGTGGTTGTAGTAGCCACAAGGGCAGGGATTCATGCTGGCGATGAGCATGAAGTTGGCCGGAAAGTCCACCGAAATGCGGGCACGCGAAATGGTCACGCGCCGCTCTTCGAGGGGTTGGCGCATCACCTCTAACACGGTACGCTTGAATTCGGGCAGCTCGTCGAGGAAGAGGACGCCGTGGTGCGAGAGAGAAATTTCGCCGGGCTGCGGATTGACCCCACCACCCACCAGGGCCACGTCGCTGATGGTGTGGTGCGGCGCGCGAAAGGGGCGCGTGGCGATCAGGGCGGCGTCTTTAAGTTTACCCGCTACGGAATGAATCTTGGTGGTTTCGAGGGCTTCGTGCAGCGTCAGGGGCGGCAAGATAGAGGGCAGCCGCTTGGCCAGCATGGTTTTGCCCGCGCCGGGCGGGCCGATCATGATCACGTTGTGGCCACCCGCCGCGGCGATTTCCATGGCCCGCTTGATGTTCTCCTGCCCCTGCACGTCGGCAAAGTCGGCCTCGTATTCGTTCTGGCTGCTGAAGAAAATATCGCGCGTATCGGTTTGCAATGGTTCGATCAGGGCGCGTCCTTCAAAAAACTCGATAGCTTCGCGCAGGTTCTCGACGCCGATGATGTCGAGGTTATTGACGATGGAAGCTTCGGGCGCATTTTGCTTGGGCAACACGAAGCCTTTGAACTGCTGCCGACGGGCTTCGATGGCAATGGGCAGCACGCCCTTGATGGGCCGCAGCTCGCCGTCGAGGGCCAGTTCGCCCATGATCAGGTAGTCGGACAGGTGCGGGGCGGTCATTTGCTCGGAGGCTTGCAGGGTGCCCAAGGCGATGGGCAAGTCGTAAGCCGAGCCTTCCTTGCGCACGTCGGCCGGGGCCAGGTTGACCACCACCCGCTGCCGGGGCATGCGGTACTGAAAGTAGCGCAGGGCCGATTCGACGCGCTGCCAACTTTCTTTGACGGCGTTGTCGGGCAAACCCACCATGGCAAAGCCCGTCCCCTGCCCCACGTCAATCTCGATGGTGATGATCGCGGCGTTGACGCCGTACACGGCGCTGCCGTAGGTTTTGGCCAACATAGCTCGTCAATTAGGTGGTGAGGTGATTAGTTGATTAGGTAATGAGTTGATTAGGCAGTGAGTTGATTAGGCAGTTGATGTGCTAATGTACTGATCTTAGACAAGGTACGTGTTTGCGCGTGCGTGGCAATACTACCGTATTTTGAGGAAAACGTAATCGTTTATATAAATATTTGCACATCCCTCTTGCCTGTTCAGACGCGATGAATCGCGTCTCTACGGGAATTACATCTGCATATTTTCTCCCCTGTTCAGACGCGATGAATCGCGTCTCTACGGAATTACATCTGCACATCCGCACATTTTCACACTCATCATCTAACTTTCTAATCACCTAATCATCTCATCGCCTAATCATCTAACCGACTAATCGTCTCATCGCCTAATTGCCTTTCGATCAGGTAGATGAGGATGTGAATGACCTTGATGTGCATTTCCTGGATGCGGTCGGCGTAGCCTGTGTGCGGCACCCGGATCTCGACATCGCCCTGCCCGGCCAGTTGTCCGCCGTCGTTGCCCGTCAGCAATACCACGCCCATCTGGCGCTGGCGAGCGGCGGCTACGGCGGCCACCACGTTGCGCGAATTGCCGCTGGTACTGAGGGCCAGCAGCACGTCGCCGGGACGGCCCAGCCCCTCGACGTAGCGGGCAAACACCCGCTCGAAGCCGTAGTCGTTGGCCACGCAACTCAGGTGACTGGGATCGGAGATGGCCACGGCCGGCAAGGCCGGGCGGTCGTGACGGTAGCGGCCCGTCAGCTCTTCGGCAAAGTGCATGGCGTCGCAGTGCGAGCCGCCGTTGCCGCAACTGATAATTTTGCCGCCGCCACGAATGGCGCTCACCAGCAAATCGGCGGCGTCGCCCACAGTGGCCACACACTGGGGATCGGAGAGAAAACGCTGCAGCACGTCGGCGGCGGCCTGCAGTTCGGCTTGGATCAGGGATGAAGTTGACATGCGCAAGGCGAGCGGTACGAAAGACCTCTTTTCGGTTAAATTCGAATATATTGGCCTCCAAATTACAGATAATGTCTCGTTCGCTTTGCTGGCTACTCGCAGCCGGGCTTTTTTCGGCACTGGCCTGTTCTACGGAACTGGAGGTCAACGCCCCCTGGGAAGAAAATACAGTTTTGTTCGGCGTGCTCAATCCCGACAGCACGGTGCACCGCGTGCGCATCACCCGCGCCTTTCTGAGCACCACCAACCCGCCTGCCCAAGATGCCCAGATTGCTGATTCGTCCGAATACGCCGAAGGTGATTTGCAGGTCGAGCTTTTTGTCCGCCAAGGTACACAGCGCGCCCGTGTGGGCAGTTTTGTGCGGGTAGCCCTGCCACCCCGTCAGCCCGGCACCTTCCATAGCGACGGGGCTTTTGCCTATCAGGTGGAAGCCGAACTCGACGAACGTCGCCAGTACGAAGTACAGATCGTCAACCGCAGCGGCGACACAGTGTCGGCCATTACGGGCCTGCCCAACACCTACAGCGTGACGGGCCCCAACGATGGCTCCATCGTCAACCTCACGCGCGACCTGCTGGCTCGCACCGGTGCCGACCCCAGCGGCGGAGCCACCGAATTGCACCGGGCTCTTTTCACCTACGAGCGCTACACGGCCCCTGGCCAGTTCACCGTCGAGCCGCCCGTGTCGGTGGTGCTCAATCGCCGGCTTTTTCCCATTGCGGGCGGCAATGGACTCGAAGCCCGCGTGCCGGGCGGCGATATCCTAATCGGCTTTGCCAACCAACTCGACGCCAGCGGCGATCCGCCCCAGGTTTTCCGGCGGCTTCGCACCGTCGAGTTTGAGTTCGTACGCGTCAGCGAAGCGTTTACGGAGTATATTCGCATCAACCAGACGCTTTCGCCCATCACCCAAACCACCCCTTTTTATACCAACGTCAGCAACGGCATCGGCTTGCTGGCCGGGCGTCGGTTTGTCCGGGTGACTACCACCCCCAACGAGGCTAACACCACTTTTTTGCAAGCACGCTATCCGGCCCTCAACTTTCAACCCTAGGCTGGCGACGGGCTGCCAATATGTCACCCTAGAGCAAACTCCCGTTTTGTTGGCATAACCATTGAATATGGTTGCGGGTAAAACTGAATTTATCCACTACCCGATTCATACACAGCATTATCATGGGAAAAACAATTGGAATAGACCTAGGTACCACCAACTCTTGCGTAGCCGTCATGGAAGGCAACGAGCCCGTCGTGATCCCCAACAGTGAAGGACGTCGCACGACTCCTTCCATTGTGGCTTTTCTCGACAATGGCGAGCGCAAAGTGGGTGACCCGGCCAAACGACAGTCCATCACCAACCCGAAGAATACCATTTCTTCGATCAAGCGGTTCATGGGCAAAAAGTATTCGGAAGTTAAACAAGAGCTTTCGATGGTGACCTACCAAGTAGAAAGCGGCAACAACGACACGCCCCGCGTGCGCATTGGTGATCGTCTCTACACACCACAAGAGCTTTCGGCCATCATTCTTCAGAAAATGAAGTCCACGGCCGAAGATTACTTGGGCACCACCGTTACGGATGCCGTCATTACGGTGCCGGCCTACTTCAACGACGCCGAACGCCAAGCCACCAAAGAGGCTGGCCAAATTGCCGGACTGGACGTCAAGCGCATTATCAACGAGCCTACGGCCGCTGCCCTGGCCTACGGCCTCGACAAAAAGTCGCAAGAAATGAAGATCGCCGTCTATGACTTGGGCGGCGGTACGTTCGACGTTTCGATTCTCGAACTGGGCGACGGTGTGTTTGAAGTGAAATCTACCGACGGTGATACGCACTTGGGTGGCGACGACTTCGACCAGGTGATCATCAACTGGCTGGCCGACGAGTTCAAGAAAGACTACAACGTGGACTTGCGGCGCGACGCCATGGCCCTGCAACGCCTCAAGGAAGCCTCTGAAAAAGCCAAAATCGAGCTCTCCAGCTCGGCTTCGACGGAGATCAACCTGCCCTACATCATGCCCATTGACGGCATTCCGCAGCACTTGGTACGTACGCTTTCGCGGGCCAAGTTCGAAAGTTTGGCCGACGACCTGATCCGCCGTTCGCTCGATCCTTGCCGCCGCGCCCTCAAGAATGCCAGCCTGCAGGCCAGCGACATTGACGAAGTAATTCTGGTGGGTGGCTCTACGCGCATTCCGCGCATTCAAGAAGAAGTCGAAAAGCTCTTTGGCCGCAAGCCTTCCAAGGGCGTCAACCCCGACGAAGCCGTAGCCGTGGGGGCCGCCATTCAGGGCGCTGTCCTGTCGGGCGACATCAAAGACGTGCTGCTGCTCGACGTAACGCCCCTCTCGCTGGGCATCGAGACGCTCGGGGGTGTGTTCACGCGCCTGATCGAAGCCAACACGACCATTCCGACCAAGAAAACGGAAACGTTCTCGACGGCCTCCGACAACCAGCCTTCGGTAGAGATTCACGTCTTGCAGGGCGAGCGTTCGCTGGCCAAAGACAACCGCTCGATTGGCCGTTTCAATTTGGCCGATATTCCCCCCGCGCCGCGCGGTGTACCGCAAATTGAAGTCACCTTCGACATTGACGCCAACGGCATTCTCAACGTGTCGGCCCGCGACAAAGGCACCAATAAGGAGCAGAAAATCCGGATTGAGGCTTCGTCGGGGCTTTCGAAGGAAGAAATTGACCGGATGAAAGAGCAGGCCAAAGCCAACGAAGAAGCCGACAAGCGCGAGCGGGAGAAAATTGACAAGCTCAACGAAGCCGACTCGATGATCTTCCAGACGGAGCGACAACTCAAGGAGTTTGGCGACAAACTGTCGGCAGACAACAAGACGGCGGTAGAGTCGGCACTGAACGACTTGCGACAAGCCCACCAGGCCCAAGACTTGGGCGGTTTGGAGACATCGCTGGCAGCCCTCAACGATGCCTGGCAAAAGGCTTCGGGCGAAATGTACGCCAACACCGAAGGCCAGTCCGGTGCTCAGGCGGGCGGAGCAGGCGCTCCCGGTGCGGAAGGCGCCGCTAACGACACCGATGCCGACGTCACCGACGTGGACTACGAAGAGGTGGACGGCAAAAAGCAGTCATAAGGCCATTCGGCAAACAGAAAACCCGGTGCTACACGCACCGGGTTTTTTTATGCCCAGACGTAAGGTTTCTGGCTTGGACTGCGCGTTTCCGCTTCCGTTGCCCACGCCCTTCGGAGGTATTTGGCTCGTATTGGGCACCCAGCCGTCGGCTTATCAATCCGTCCTTGTTACTTACGGTAATTTTTTTTGCGATTAGGAGTGCTGTCTTTCTCCTTGGGTCATTTTCTGGCCAAAACACCTCCAAATTCTACTCAGGGCCACTTTTGCCCAATGGCGACAACTGCGCGCTTGGTCTTGCACGGCTGGGTAACCCGGCGCATCTGACAGGCATGGCAAAACCAGACTGACCAACTTTGAGGTGTGAATTGATTGGTTTTGGTGAGTTGCGTGTGGTAACCATTGCATGTGTGTGAACGAAAAGCTCGTCGGTATTGGCTGACGGGCTTTTTTTGTGCTTGGTAACGCCATTGAATGGCAAAACTTACGCAAAAGACCTGGGCGAAACGCCGCATCGGGACTTTTTCTTACGGCTCTGTGGCCCACACCACCTCAGCCATTGTCTACCCGAAAGTACAATTTAAAAGCCTTAAAAATCACATAAAAAACCTTTTATCCTCCAAAAATGAAACTTTCAGAACTTTAGAGATTGGTCTTTTCAATTTTTTTATCGAAAGTTTCATCCAAAATATTACAAATGTAGCTTTATGTCTTTATCTTTGCTTTTGTAAAAGAAGGTAACAGATGAAAGCTTTTTCTCTTTTTGCGCTAATTATCATTGCCACTGCGCCCGCCTGGGCATTATCCGACTCGCTCCGCTGGGGCGCCTATCCGATCGGACAATCGCTCGTGGGCCAGACCTACGAGCGAGACAGCGTGCGCATCGGCGTGTCGGTCAGCGACCCCACCACAGCCCTCAAGCACCTGGAGCACAGCCTGGTGATTCAGGACCGACCGCACGTAGACTGGTTTCAGCGTTTGCCCACTGCGCAGGCCGTCGTAACGGCTCGGTTCACTTTTGATCGGCCCGTGCACAACCTGACCTTCGACCTGCTCGACGTGGACGCCGAGGCGGGCCGCTATGCCGATTCAGTCAGCGTGCGGGCGTACTACCAGGGCATAGCCGAGGCGGTGAGCCTGACCCCGGGCTTCGACAATGAACTGGTGGCTCCCGACGTGGTGGTGGGCCGCCGCAACACACCCGACGAGCGGGCGGAAGGCAACGTAACTGTCCGGATAGCCGGAGCGCTCGACTCGCTCGTGATCGTGTACGGCTGCAGTCCGCAAGCCGAGCCGCTGCGCGCGCAAGCTATCGGGATGGGCGACTGGCACTGGCAATATGCGCCCGCCGACGACGACACCCCCCACGTGATTCGGGAGCACATTGCGCTGACGGCCCAGTCGGGGGCAGAAGGTGTTTGGCTGACTTGGGAAGTGGCTCCCGAACGGTTAGAAGGACACTACGAAGTACGGAGGCGCGTGGCCGATGCGGCGCACTTTCAGACAGTAGGCACGGTGATCGCCACCGGCGACGGTAGCTACACCTGGCAGGATCCCGTCTTTTCAGTGTCCGTTGCCTACTACATCCGGCGCGTGTACGCCGCCGACGACGAAGCGGCCCTGCACTCCGACACGATCGTGGTTCCGTCCGTCATTACGCTCCTTACCGACGGGAGCGCCCACGAAGCTGCTTTTTTTCCGAACCCGTCCCGGGGGTGGGTACAGGTCAGCGTGCCCCATGCCCCCGCCCTGCTCGTACTGACGGACACGCAGGGCCGCCAGTGCGGCGAGTTCTACCTGTCAGAAACCTCCCAACGCCTAGCGCTGTCGCACCTGCCTGCTGGGATGTACCACGCGCATCTGTCCGGGACCGGATTTCAGTACGCCAGGCGGTTGGTGTTGCAACGCTAGCCCATCCCCAGAAGGTCTTAGGAAAGACCACTCATCAGTGTCATGCCCTGCCGGAAAATATTTTTATCAAGAAAAAATACGCATATTTTATTAAAATAATAACTACGAAACCTATATTTGCAGCGAACCTTAGGCAAGAATGGTGTTCGCATCTTACGACATTGCCATACCACCTTGGGGAGCGTGAGTACTTCAACCTTTTTGGGTCTTTCTGAAGTATCTGCTCTTATAGTATTTAATATCCTTTAGCTGCTTCATTTGTCACTATACCAATAATACGCCTAGCCATTTGAACCCGAAGAGGCGCGCACTCCGGGTTTTGCTGATCTACGCGTGCGACTGCCTGAATTGATACTATCGTGCTCGAATTGATTCTTCTCCGCAACGCAAGGGTTTGCGCATTGACCTGAAATTTTATGCCGAGAGAGGACTCCCCCCCCGGTCAATCAGCCTTTGGCGCAGCCACTGCGCCGGCCTCGACTCCGACCAGCCTGGCTCATCGCCGGGCCAAGTTAATAGCATTTTACCTGCCGCAGTTTCATCCTATACCCGAAAACGACCAATGGTGGGGGGCCGGCTTTACAGAATGGACAAATGTCCGCAAGGCTCGTCCGCTTTACCGTGGGCACTACCAACCACGGACGCCGGGCGTGTTGGGCTATTATGACCTGCTCGAAAATTCTGACGTACGTTTCGCCCAGGCCGAGTTGGCAGCTGCGCACGGCATCTCGGCTTTTTGCTACTGGCACTATTGGTTTGGCGACGGAAAGCGCCTGCTGGAAAAGCCCCTCGAACGCGTACTGGCGTCGGGCCAGCCGCACTTTCCTTTTTGCCTGGCTTGGGCCAACCAAACCTGGACGGGCATCTGGCACGGCGCGCACGATCGCATCTTGATTGAGCAGACCTACCCGGGCCGTGCCGATTACGAGGCGCATTTCTACGCAATTCTGCCCGCTTTTGCCGATGGTCGGTATTTCAAAGTGGGGGGGCGCAACTTGTTTAGCATCTATCGCCCTTTTAGCTTGCCCGACACGAAAGCCTTCACAGACCAATGGCAGGAGTTGGCCCATAAAAATGGCCTGCCGCCTTTCTACTTTGTGGGCGTCCACTACTGGCCCGTGCCCGAAATTGCCTCCTACGGCCTAGACGCACTGGCCTTTAGCCGGGAACATTTTCTCAAAAATATCAAGCTGAAGTTTTCGTTGGATTTGCTGCTCAACGTGCTCCGGGGCCGTCCTTTGCGCACAGTATCATACGCCAAGATGATGCAGCATTTTTTGGTGGACGAACCCTTGCCTTATCCGGGCTATCCCACCCTGATCCATGACTGGGACAATACGCCCCGGGCGGGCAAAAGGGGCGTGATTATGAAAGGTGCCTCCCCCACGCTGTTCCGTCAGCACGCGCAGCAAGCACTGGATTTGCTCGACAAATACCCCTTCGAGCATCGGTTGGTTTTTGTCAAATCGTGGAATGAATGGGCCGAGGGGAACCACCTGGAGCCGGATCAGAAGCACGGTACGGGCTACCTAGAGGTGCTCAGGGATTTGGTGCAACCGTCCGTTACAACGTCCACGAACCGAGAATAATAGGCGTTTTGTGGCACTCAGGGCAGCACGTACAGCGGTGCACTGTCGGTACAAGCCTTTTGTTGCGGGTCGGTCACGTACAGCAACATCCGGTAGGGCCCATCGGCCCGGGGCACGGCAAAGCGCAACGTACCTTCTTCCGTTTGCCAGTGGGCCACCCGGCGCAAGGGTACTTCGGTCCCACCGCCGATAACGGCCTCGGTTGCCTCTTGGTCGTGTACCAGTTCCCAATGATAATGCAGCGGCACGTCGGGCGCATGGCCCTGCGCCTGCACGGTAGCCGTTATGGTATCGCCGGGCAGAAAATACTGGTCTCCGGTGGGGTGACGAAACCCAAGCGGGCTGGTGATGCGGGGTGCCCTTTGGGAAGGCCACGAACCTTGCCATAGGTAGTGCAGCGCATCCAGTTGTTCGGTAGGCTGGCCTTCGGGCAGAAAAAGGCTAAACAACGTGGGCGTGCGCTCCTGTTTCTGACCCCAAAAGAAGGCAAAGCCACCCAAGCAATGTGCCGTATCGGTTTGCATTGTCGCGGCGTAGGCCTGCTTTATCCAGGCGGCCTTTTCGGTACTGGACGGCTCGAGCAAGGCATCCCAAGCCGTGCGCGGCGTTTCCCAGTAGCCACGTGCCCCCCACTCGGTGATCAGATAGGGCTTTCCGGGATAGTACTGCTTCATCCGGGCCGGCACGTTAACCAAGTCACCGAAGGTGTTGAAACCTACAATATCTATGTCCGGACAGTGGTAGTATATCTGATTGAGCTGCTGTCGGTTGAAGCCCGCCAGCGGCATTACGGTGGGGTGGTGCGGGTCTGTGGCGCGGATACGCCGGGCCAGGCGCTGCACGGCTTTCCAGACGCGCAGGTCGTCGGAAAGCAACTGCACTTCGTTGCCGATGCCCCAAAGCAACAAGGCGGGGTGATCTTTGTAGCGCTGCACTTGGGCCATGAGGGCATCCTCTTGCACACGGACGGCGGTCTCGTCGGCATAGTCCATTCCCTCAAAAGTGCGCAACATATAGAGGCCCATCATCACCGACAACCCGTGGGCATAGGCGCTGTCGAGCACCGCCTGCGCATTGTCGGTGCTCCAGGTACGTACTGCATTGCCACCCAGCGCGCGCAACTGCGCCATGTGTTCATGACCTGCCGCCCCGCGCACAAAGAATGGTTTACCGTCGCGGTATAACTGGTGCATTTGGCCGTCGCGGCGCACCTCTACGCGGGCGGATATCTCAGCGGTGGACTGTCCGCAGCCTCCCGTCGTCAAACCCATTATCAAAACTACCGCCCAAAAGGTCATCAGTTTTTTCCATTGAAACACCCCTTTGTCCATAGAAAACGTGCGTCAGTAATCGCGAAGTAATTATACACCCATTAATACAAGAACGTATTTCAGAATTTGCACTGAAAACTTCTTGATAAGAATAAAACTTTTTTACTAAAAATATATTATTTACTAAGTTTGTATTTGTGAATTACTACTTCAAACGCAAAATGTTTCTCAGCAATAGGGTGGATAGATTGAAGGAGAAACGCGTACTGAAATTACTTGTGGCGGGCGGCCTGGTGGCACTAGGCTATTTTACGTACTGGTTTACTACTGATGTAGCCGCGGGACCGGCCTGGCTCTACTGGCCGCTGACCCTATCGCTTTTCTACCGAGTACTCAAGCTGCTGCACGAGTGGTATCACTACGTGGGCGTGGCCAGTCCTCCTCCGCCCGGGCCGATACCGCAACTACGGGTAGATATGCTGACGACTGCCTGCCCCGGCGAGCCTTACGAGATGATCGCCCAGACGCTGCGCGCCATGGTGGCCGTGCGCCATCCGCACACCAACTACCTCTGCGACGAAGGCGACGATCCGCACTTGCGGCAATTATGCGCCAAACTGGGCGTGGTGCACGTAACGCGCACCGACAAGCGCGACGCCAAAGCGGGCAATATCAACAATGCCTTGCGGCAGACTACGGGCGACATTTGCGTGGTGCTCGACCCTGACCACGTGCCTGCGCCCGACTTTCTGGAAACCGTACTGCCCTATTTTGCCGACGAAAAAGTGGGCTTTGTGCAAGTGGTGCAGGCGTATGGCAATCGCTGTAACAGCCTGGTAGCCAAAGGGGCAGCCGAGCAGACATATCAGTTCTACGGCCCCATGATGATGGCCATGGGAAAGTATGGCACGGCGCAAGCCATCGGGGCCAACTGCACCTTCCGACGGGCCGCCCTCGACAGCATCGGAGGCCACGCGGCGGGGCTTTCGGAGGACATGCACACGGCCATGCGCCTGCACGCGGCGGGCTGGCAATCGGTGTATGTGCCCAAGATCGTCGCCCGGGGTCTGGTGCCCGACACCCTGGCGGGCTACTACAAACAGCAACTGAAATGGTCGCGGGGCACCTTCGACCTTTTGTTTTGGGTACTGCCGGGCTTGTGGCAGGGCCTGACTTGGCGGCAGAAAATACACTACCTGACGGTTCCACTCTATTTTCTGAGTGGCTTGGTTGTCTTCATAGACGTCCTGATCCCGATCCTTTCGCTCCTCAGCAGCCAAGCACCCTGGCAGGTCCGTCTCGACGACCTCGTGTGGCACGTCGGGCCCTTGCTGGTCATGGGCTTGCTGATTCGCCAGTACAGCCAACGGTGGCTGCAAGAGCCCCACGAACACGGATTTCACCTCATGGGCGGCATGCTGACCATGAGTACGTGGTGGATCTACCTGACCGGATTTATCTACACCCTGCTCAATATCAAAGTACCCTACATACCGACCCCCAAAGACGACCAGGCCGCCAACCACTGGCGCCTTATTGCCCCTAACATACTGGTGTGCCTACTTTCAGTAGGCGCCATCTCGTACGGCCTGCAGCGCGATGCTACGCCCTACAGCCAACTGATGGCCTCTTTTGCGGGCTGGAACGCGCTGGTAATGGGCTTCTGCGCCTTGATTGGGCTAGAGGCCTGGCTGGTGGCCCTCTGGCGACACCTGATGGGGTTTCGTATCAGTGCAAAGGGGTTCCGCATTTTTCTCCGCTGGCAGTTCCAACTCAAGCAGGGGCTTTATGCCCTATTTCGTGAGCACGCCGTGGCCTCATTTTTTTTCTCTTCCTTGGCGCTGGTAACCTTTCAGGGGATTGACCAATGGCGGCCTTCCTCGACCGCCCCCCCGATGGTGCGCACCGAAACGGGGGCGTTTCTGGTGGGAGGCCAGGCATCGCTGGCGCCCGAACTTGCTACCCAGGCGCTCTGGCCCATCGGGTGGGACTGGTCGTCGGGTACCTACGATTTTCCCCGGAATGCACAAATGCAGCAACCCGATGTCGGCGATTATCCCTTCGTACTCTGGACCTTCGCCGCCACGGCCGATTCTTCGAACGCCCGCCTCGCTCAGTTGCTCGATGGCGCCTACGATTTGCAACTGGCACCAATTGGCCAAGGCTGCCCAACGGGGTAGGGGGCCATTTTTTGTCCAATTTTCTCCCCGTGTGGACGGTCGCACGGACGTCGCGCTTTATCATCGTGCCTGGCAATATTTGGTTGACAACCTGCGCCAGCAGGGCGTCAGCAACCTGGTGTGGGTATGGGAAGTACCCCCCACGGCCAATCGCATGGCCTACTATCCGGGTCATGAATATATTGACTGGATTTCGGTTCGTGCCGACCGGGCCGATGACCCGGCCGATCTGCAGCAACACTACGAAACAATCCGCGCCGATCTTGTAGGGCTACGGGTAGTGTCGCCCGTGGTACTGACGGCCGTCAACTCCCGGGCCGTATATCCTCCGCAAACGACTGCCGCACTGCTGAGTCGCTGGCCCGAGGTGCGGGCCCTTTGCCTGCACCCATCGGCCAACACCCCCCAGACTAACCGACAATCCATCGAGATGGCGGCTGCACCCGAAAGTTGGCAGTCGGCAGCACCGATTGCTATCCCAACGCGCCGTCCTCGCTGGCGCTATACAGCCACCGATCAGGTGCGGGGCATCGCCTACAATCCGGGGCAAACCGACTGGCGCGATGGCCAAGAGGTACTCACACGGCGGCAGTTGGAAAGTGATTTTCAACTCATCAAGAAAATGGGTGCCAACACCCTCCGACGCTATGCCCCCAGTGATAATGACCAGACCCTGCTCACCGTGGCCCACGAGCAGGGTCTGGACGTGATTTACGGCTTCTGGCTCGACCCTAAGATTGATTACAGCGACTCGACGCAAGCGACCAAATCAGTACAGGAAGTACTTCAGCAGGCGGCGGCCGTACGTACCTACCCGGCCATCGCCGCTTGGGCACCCGGCAGCAGCACTTGGCACTTGCTCAAGTATCATTTCTCCGAACCCCACCTGTCGAAGGTGCGGGCGGCCTACCTGAACACCGTCGAAACCATTGCCCAATATTTACACGCCCTAGACGCCCGCCGGCCCGTCACTACGGCGTTCGACCTGCTCAGTGAAACCCGTGATTTCAATCACTGGGAGACCGCCTGTCCATCACTGGATTTCATTAGCCTCAACGTCCGGCACCCGGCCCAACTGGTGCGGTTGCACGGTTGGCTACGTGCGTCCAACCCTGGTCGTTTTTACTTGATTTCGGAGTTTGGTGCCCGTGCCCATTTTGATGCCGCATTTGTCCGTACCGACAAAGAGGGGCTGCTGGTCGAAGACCGTGATCACCAGAAAGCCGCGCTGTACGCCGGACAGTGGCAGCGGCTCATCGCTTCGCACCCGCAACTGCTGGGCGGCGTGGCCTATTGTTGGCGCGACCGTCTGGATATCTCCCCTACCTGGCACGGCATCACCGACCTGAAAGGCGGTTTGAAGCCTGCCTACTACGCTTTGCGTCAGGTTTGGCTCGGCAATCGGGATGTACCGCCCCTGCGGGATACATACATCGCTGGCCCGAGAAGCAGCGCAGCATGGCAAGAGGCGCTTTCTTTCGAGGTGTATTCCGATAATTTGCTCATGCCCAACTGCCAGTACGAATGGCAATTGTGGAACGAAGACTTCCGGGAGATGAAGGGTTCCTTACAATCTCAGCAAGGGGGTAAAGGCGTTGTACTGCGCGTGTCTAGGCCCGGCACGTACCAGCTTTGTTTGCTCGTACGCAACGGCCCGCACGTAGTGACGGCCACGCGTACGGTTCAGATTCGGGAAGGAGACGCCTCCGGGCTACCCACCACCGGACAGCTTTCCCGGGCTGTGCTACCGACAATATCAGATGCGGCAGCCTCACCGCTCACCGGGCTGACAGGCATTCCAACACGCTAGCGCCCCTGCCGATTTCAGCGCACCGCCAGCCGCCGCGAGCCGCCGCGCACTTCCACAAAATAGCGACCTGCGCGGAGGGCACCGCAGCGCAATACCAGTACCGCCAGCCTAAACCAGCTCAAGTCTCAGAATCTCTGGTTGGACGATTGGGGAGTGGCGCACCTTTGTACTTGCAAGCCGCATCTACGAAATCACAAATGGCTGGGGCGTAAAGCTGATGATAAAGATTACGAAGGCCAGCCAGCCCAGCACTTTGCGGCCTGTGCTCAGCGGGGCCTCGACGGGCGCCGGCGGATGGTACACCCCCAACACCCGCCCGATCAGGAACGCGAACACAATCCAGGTCAGGTCGCGCGACATTTGTGGGAAGGCAAACAGCAGCGCGTACTGCACCGTGAACACACTCAGGGCCAGGGCCAGCACGTTCAGCGGTCGCGCCAGCGTCCGCGAAAACAGGATGTAGAGAAAGGCCAAGTAGATCAGGTTGCCAAACAGGTTGCTGTCTTCTAGGCCACCCGACAGGCTGATGGGGCTGACGGCCCCTAACCCCGCGTAGGTCACAAACACCACGAACAAAATGGGCGACACCACCCGGTGCCGACGAAAACCAATAAGCCCGTAGAGAATGTGCCCGCCATCGAGCTGCCCGATGGGAATCAGGTTGATGGCCGTAAAGAGCAAGGCCAGGTAGCCCGCCAGCAAAAAGGGGTAGTGAATAATCTCTTGCGGTGGTGGTATCAGGGATTTGTCTTCCACCACGAAGCGCTCGAAAAACAGGAATGTCAGGTTGGTACCGATCGAAAAGCTGCCCACCTGGTCTTGATAGACATGATCGGCGTAGTCGGCGCCGTATTGGGCATATTCGGGATGAATGTCGAAGACGTAGTCGGGGGGCGGCAAGTGCGTGAAGCCGTACCAAATGAAACCAATGGCTACCACAAAGCCCGCCAGCGGCCCGGCGATGCCTACGTCGAAAAACTGCTGCCGCGAACGGGGCGTTTCCAGCAGGCGGATGAACGCGCCCATCGTGCCGATCAGCAGCGGGATGCCCAGCCACGTAAGCCAAAGTGGAATGTAATAGGGCAGCGTGGTGCCGATGCGGTAGTAGCGAGCCGTGAGGTAATGGCCAAACTCGTGCGTAGTGAGGATAAGCAAGAACGGCAGGGCGTAGTAGAGAAAACCCCGGCGCACGTCGTCCCAGCCCACCTCGTTGTCGGTCCAGGTAAAGAATTTGCCCGTGATCCACTCGACGCCCGCCATGGTGGTGGCAAAGACCGTCACGACAAACAAGATCGGGTGAATGTAGCGGCGGAGCAACGATTTTTCAGGCATGGGAAAGGTAGTCAACCAGCGACTGGGGGGGCTTTACGTGAACGGTTGGTATGCCTAACGCCGCGGCTGCCCGAATGTTATCGGCCAGATCATCGAAAAATACCGTCTCGGCCGGGTCTAATCCGGCGTCGGCCAGCACGTATTCGTAGCTGTCGGCATGGGGCTTGGCCAGGCCCATTTCGTAGGAATAATACGTTTTCTCGAACAGTTCGTCGAGGCTGCTGGCATCGGTTTGCTGGCCGAGCAGTTGCTCGACGGCCGGGCGGTGCAGGGCATTGGTATTGCTGAGTAGAAACGTCCGGTAGCGACCCTGCACCCGTCGCAGAGCGGCCACGCGGGCGGGCGGAATTTGCAAAAGCAGGGCATTCCAGGCGGCGATGAGCACCCCGTCGGGCTGGGCGCGCAGCGGGGCGGCCAGTGCCCGCAGTTCGTGCAGGAAACCTTCGGGGCTGACTAGCCCCCTTTCGAAGCGGGCGGGCAGGCCGCTGCGGTCGAACACCTCGCCCCAGGCGGCGGGCGTCCAGCCGGTCAGGTCGGCCAGCACAGCCGCCGTGCGGGCCGGCTCGATGTCAATAATGACACCGCCCAGGTCGAAGATCAGGTTACGGGTGCGGGAGAAGTCCACGCGCGGGCAAGGGGTTGGTTTTATGGCGGGCAAATATGTAAATTTGCGCCCTTGAAAACAACGGAGCGGGCCCATAGCTCAGTTGGTTAGAGCCCCCGACTCATAATCAGGTGGTCACAGGTTCGAGTCCTGTTGGGCCCACGCGAAAACACGGCTTACGGCCGTGTTTTTTCTTTTGTTGGCAGCACAGCCACGAAAGTATAAACACATTTTGCGCACAGAGCACCCAATGGCAGTTAGTTAGCGAGTGCATCGCGCACGCATTTGCTCCCACAACGCTTTTCAATGCTTCTTGTACAGAAATCGCATTTGAATTTAAAGAGCAGTCGGACGTAGCCGCTCCTTATTTCGTTGATAATATTTAACTTGTCTAAAAGATAAACTGATAAAATCATGCGTGTCATTGTCGAAAACACATCAAAAGACGATCAGCGGATCGCACGCGACGCGATGATAGCTCTCCAGAAAGCAACGCGCGAGCTAGAAGATAATTTTTCCCGCAACGCTGAAATTGAAGTTCAGGCAGTAGGGGCATCTATCATGGTGCCCAAAAAGGCATTTTCTTTATTTATGAATATCCTCTCCTCTATGTCGGAGGGAAAGTCTTTCACTCTTACGTCCGAAGACTCGGAAGTAAGCATCCAGCAAGCGGCCGACATGCTTAAGGTTTCCCAGCCACACTTGACCGAGCTGCTAGAAAGCGGCAAAATTCCCTTCAGGCAATCTAAGAATCGTCGGCGCATCCTACTGAGTGAGGTAGTTGCTTATGAAAACCGCTTTCGGGAGAAAGGCGCCCAGCACCTTCAATGGCTTACCGAGCAGGCGCAAGACCTGAACCTCGGCTACGAATGAGCCACCCCTTTGGCTTAAGTGCAGTTCTCGACGCTTGCGTACTTTATCCGGCACCGATAAGAGACTTGTTGCTTTCGTTGGCAAATGAGGGATTGTTCAAACCCAAATGGACGAACGAGATTCATAATGAGTGGATGAGACACCTTCTCATTAATCGTCCTGACCTGCGATCTGAGCAGTTGGCAGCTACGGTGAACGCGATGAATGAGGCCTTTCCGGACGCTAACGTGGTGTATTATCACCCGTTGATTCAAGGAATATCACTTCCCGATCCGGGTGACAGACATGTGGTAGCTGCCGCCATTCGTGCGAAGGCAAACGTGATTGTTACGTTTAACACGAAAGATTTTCCTAATCAGGTATTAGAAAAATTTGGTATTGATGTTCGGCATCCGGACAGGTTTCTTTCTGATGCCTTGGATTTAGCACCTGCAAAAGCAGCGGAAGCTTTCCACAAACAAGTCGCGCGGCTGAAAAACCCGCCCAAAACGGCCGAAGAGGTGCTTTCAATGCTCGAAGCTATTGGCCTTGTAGGTACCGTTGCTAAGTTGAGAAAGGCGCTGCACCCATAGCAATGGGTATTCGCTGCCTTCGCTAGGTGTATCCCACATACACGCGTCTGACCGGGTGGTCATTTTCTTTAGAGGCTTGCTCCAAAGCGTCCGACCACCTTCCGGCAAATTCCCGTTTCTTTGTCCGATGAACGCGCGCGCCCTGGGGGCTACCTTTGTGCTTTCGGTGCTGACCCTGCTAAGTCTGGGGCTGGGCCTGCTGACGGGCAGTTTCGAAACGCAATGGGCTGACCTCGGCGCCGTGCTCACCGCCTACGACCCGCAGCAGCCGCTGCACTTTGCCATCGTCGAGCTGCGGCTGCCGCGCTGCCTGCTGGCCTTCGTAACGGGGGCCGCCCTGGCCTTCAGCGGCTATCTGATGCAGGTGCTGATCAACAACCCACTGGCCGATCCTTACTTGCTCGGTACCGCCTCGGGGGCGGCTCTCGGGGCCAACCTGGCCTATCTGGGCTGGCTGCCCACCCTCGGGTTGCTGGGCCCGTCCG
>DAIMZG010000019.1:16798-18038 GCA_036734065.1 Catalimonadaceae bacterium | reverse complement strand
CGGCCTCCGGGCCGGAAGTGATCACCCGACTCTGGCTGAGAAAATCCCGGTACTGAGTTTGGCTCAGGCTGGTCATCTGTGAAGTGGGCACCAAGTTGAGCTGGCGGCGACCCGTGATGGGTACCGAACTGCAGGCAACCAGAAAATCGGTGAGTAGTAAGACGGTAGTGAATTGGCGGAACATAGAAGGAGGATTAAGAAAACGTTTGGCTGACTTAGCAGAAAACGTGCCTTTTCGGATACGAAACCGGGTTATAAACAGTTTGACTCGGTACCAACCCAAACTGGTAGGCGGCCTGGCGCATCAAAAATATTCATTCGGACGCACTAAAACGCGCCGCTGGCCCGCTGCTTTGCACTTATGCCGACAATGGAGCCACCTTTGTGCACTGAAGAGTACAGTACCCGCAATGTGCACACCTGCACACCCGAGCACATTCGCACATCCAAACACGCCCGTACACCAAAAAAATATGCCTGCTGAGTACCACGAACCCGTCATGCGCGACGAATGCCTCGCCGGCTTAGCGCTCCGGCCCGAGGGCACCTACGTGGATGTCACCTTCGGCGGCGGCGGGCACGCCCGGGCCATCGTAGATCGGCTCACGACCGGACGCCTCTACGGGTTCGACCAGGACGCCGACGCGCACGCCAACGCCGCCGACTTTCCCAGCGATCGCTTCACCCTCGTGACGGCCAACTTTCGCCACCTGCGGCGCTACTTGCGCTTTCACGGCGTAACGGCCATTGACGGGCTGCTGGCCGACCTGGGCGTTTCTTCCTTCCAGATCAACACCCCCGAACGGGGCTTTTCGACGCGCTTCGACGGCCCGCTCGATATGCGGATGGACACCCAAGCCGACGCGACGGCCGCCCACCTGCTCAATACATCGGACGAAGCCACGCTCCACCGCTTGTTGGGACAATACGGCGAGGTGCGCAATGCCCGCACCTTGGCCACGGCCCTCTACCGCGCCCGGCCGCTGCACACCATCGCCGACCTGCGGGCCGTTGCCCTGCCCCTGGCCCCCCGGGGCCGCGAAAATCGCTACTTGGCCCAGGTGTTTCAGGCCCTGCGCATTGCCGTCAACGACGAAATGGGCGCCCTGCGCGAGCTGCTCGGCCAAGCCACCGACCTGCTGCGGCCCGGCGGTCGGCTGGTGGTGCTCTCCTACCACTCGCTCGAAGATCGGCTGGTCAAGCACTACATCCAGCACGGGCGTTTCGACGGCGAGGCCGA
>DAIMZG010000019.1:0-16698 GCA_036734065.1 Catalimonadaceae bacterium | reverse complement strand
AGACGCACGGCCGTGCGTCGCGCGGCATCACAGACGCACGGCCGTGCGTCTCTACAATTTGTTTTATTTTTGCGGGTATTATCAAAACGAATGAAAGACAGATACAGCGACAGATACCGTATCGAGTCTGCTCGGGCATGGTGGTGGGACTATTCGTCTAACGGACGATATTTCATCACGATCTGCACCGATCAGCGGGCCTGCACCTTGGGAAAAATTTTGAATGGCCAGTGGCACGCCTCGCCGTTAGGTGAAATCGTAGAAGATGAATGGCAAAAATCCTTTGAAATTCGCTCCGAGTTGATTTGCGACGCTTTTGTGCTGATGCCCAATCATTTGCACGCCCTCTTGCGCCTAGCACACCCACCCACTTCGACGGCCGCACCGCGCCACGATCAACCGTACGGGATTGCCTATCGTCCTCCTCGTTCCATCTCCTCTTTTGTGGCAGGTTTCAAATCGGCGGCTACCAAGAGAATCAATGCCCTACGACAAACCCCGGGACAGCCCGTCTGGCAAACCCGTTTTTATGACCGCATTGTTCGAGATGAAACCGAGTTTGCACGCATAGCCACTTACATCGCCCATAACCCAGCCAATTGGTCTGACGATGAGTGGTACAACACCTAGTGCCAACCCCGTAGAGACGCACCGCCGTGCGTCTCCGATGCACCGCCCCGTAGAGACGCACCGCCGTGCGTCTCCGATATACCACCCCGTAGAGACGCACCGCCGTGCGTCTCTACAGTTTAGAAATCTCGAAAGTCAGCCCCCGGTCTATGCCCTGTTGCTGGCGCTGCAAACGCAGGCGTTGCCCGCCGGGGGTTTGCCACGTGTACACACTGTCGGCGCGTTGGTATTCCTGCCTTGGGGTATATTTTTTATTGTAGAAATCTATGAAGTCGCGCGCGAGCGTCATCAGGGAGGCATCGCTGCTGAGATAGATCTCTACGCGCACCTCCCGCAGCGTGTCTTGGCCAAACGAATAGGTGATATCGGCAAACTCGGCGCTATCCAGGTCGAGCAGGGTGCTATCGAGGTTGACCGACACCATCAATAGCGAATCGGCCTCATCTTGCACATCGGCCGTTTCGCGGGCTAGCAACGCCTCGAAGGTAATTCCTAGTTCAAGGCCTCGCCAGGTGCCCTCTTCGGTGAGCACCAGTCGCCGGAATTGGGGGCTGTAATCCTCCATGGCCAGAAACGGGTCTTCGTAGACTAGCGTATCGGCAAGGTCGGCTGCCTGCTCAGTAGCACGATCGGGCATGCAAGCGAACAGAACACTGCTTAGCACGCAAGTCAACAGTCGTAATCGGGACATGGTATCGGAGAAAGGAGCGCAAAGGTAAGGGGGCAGCCGAAAGATAAGGAAACGAGGCTTAGCCCACCTCTTCAAGGGCCTGCTGGCGAAAACGCTCGGGCGTCGCGCCGGTGGCTTTGCGGAAGTAGCGCACAAAATACGAAGGCTCCGAGAAGTTCAGCTCGTAGGCAATACGCTGAACCGTGTAGTCCGAATGCACCAACAGCCGCCGGGCTTCGAGGATCACCCGCTCCTGGATGAGCACGCTGGCCTTCTTGCCCAGCACTTTCTGACAGATGGCATTGAGGTGCTTGGGCGTGATGTGCAACCGGCCGGCGTATTCGGTTACTATCTTAATGTGGAGGAAATTGGCCTCGATGAGTTGGCGGTACTGGTTGATCTGCTGGTACAGGTGCGTAGGCAATGTCCGCGTCCGGGACTGCTCGCGGAAGCGGCAAAGCTTAAAAAGGAGCAACTGCAAGTACGAACGCAGCACCTCGTCGCGGTAGCGATGGCCGGACTTCTGCTGGTATTCGTCGAGCAACTGGCCGAGCGTATCGCGCACAAAAGAGTCAGTCGCGCAGTCGAGGTAGAACACGGGGCCCGCTCCGTAGGCCCGGAACAAGGGCATGTCCGTAATGGACGTTTCGCCCTCACTGCGCAAGAAGGCCTCTTCAAAAAGCACCACAAAGCCGCGTACGTCGTCTGAAAGTTCCCAGGCGTGTACCTGCCCCGGGGTCATCAGAAATACGGCGCAAGGCCGCACCTCGTAGGACACAAAATCCACGATGTGTCGCCCGCTGCCCTGCGTGATGAAAAGCAGGTAGTGAGCGCTGTGGCGATGGGGTTGGTTGACGTGGTGGTTTCGCGCCACAAGGTCTTCGAGCCGTTCGATGTGCAAAGAACTTCTCGTGGCGGAGGGGGTTGTCGAATCGTCGCGGGTCGCCGTACGCTCGAAATTTCTGATGCAATAAACAGGTATGTCGGGTGTATTCATCCCTGTGCCAACGAAAGAAAGCGTAGGTAGATTCCCGCCGTACCGGGTAAGTGGGCAGCGCGCTGTCTTTGCCCATCCGTCCTGCTCATCCATTATGTACCTTCGCAAATATGTCAACGGTTACCTCCCCCCAGTCCGAAGCGCTTTTCACGCCGTCCGACACGGCCTTTCGCGAGCGAGCCTTGGCCTGGGCCGCTCGCCACGACCATTTCACCTGGCTCGACGGGCAGAATATCCCCTACCCCGAAAGCGGATTTCCGGCATTGCTGGCCGTGGGTTGCCGCCGCGTGGTGGCTTTCGGCCCTGGCTATTTCGATCGGCTACGGGCTGCACACCGCGGTAGCTGGCTGTTTGGCTACTTGGGCTACGACCTCAAAAATCAGCTCGAAAAACTGCACAGCCGCCTGCCCGATCCGATGGGTTTTGCCGACGCGCATTTCTACGAACCCGAGGTGGTTGTCCGGTGGGAAGGCCCCCGGGTGCGCATCGTGGCCAACGACCCGGCCGCCGTTTTTGCGGCCATTGCCCGTACCGCCATTCCCGACGCCACCCCGCCTCAGCTCGCCGCGCCCCTCCGTCCCGCCGTGGGCCGGGCCCAGTACCTGCGCACGGTGCAGCAACTGCAAAACCACATTCTCGACGGCGACATCTACGAGATCAATTACTGCTTCGCCTTTCTGGGTCGAGCCGCCCGGCTCTGCCCCCTATCGCTCTACCGCGACTTGCGGGCGCATTCGCCCGCGCCGTTCAGCGTTTTGCAGCGCACCGGCGACCAGTACCTCATCGGGGCCTCGCCCGAGCGCTTTTTGCGTAAGCAAGGGCAGCGGCTGCTCTCGCAGCCCATCAAGGGTACTGCCCCGCGCGGCCGCACGCCCGCCGAAGACGCCCACCAGCGCCACGCCTTGCTGCACAGCGAAAAGGAACGCGCCGAAAACCTCATGATCGTGGACTTGGTGCGCAACGACCTGGCCCGCAGCGCCGAAATCGGCTCGGTGCGGGTAACCGAACTGTTCGGCATCCACAGTTTTGCGCACGTCCACCAGATGATCTCCAGCGTCGAGGCCACCCTCCGGCCCGAGCTGTCGTTTGCCGATGCCCTGGCCAATGCTTTCCCGATGGGCAGCATGACGGGCGCCCCCAAAATACGGGCCATGGAGCTCATCGAACAATACGAGGCCACGCGGCGGGGGCTGTATTCGGGCGCGGTGGGCTACCTTACGCCCGACGGCGACTTCGACCTGAGCGTGGTGATTCGCAGCATCCTCTACCACGCCGGCAGTGGCGCGGTGTCCTTGTCGGTGGGCAGTGCCATCACCTTCGACGCCGACCCCGGCCGCGAATACGCCGAGTGTTTACTCAAGGCCCGGGCGGGTCGGCACCTGCTGGGAAGTAACTGAGCATTTCGCTCCTTTTCTTACAATGCTGGCCAAAAAGTGTTTTTTTAAGGATAAGTACGTATTTTTCATCGCTGTAACTTCGGTGACTATTATGGGAAAAACGTACGTCTGCTGCCTACTTCGTACCCGTTGGACATTATGCCTGACAGTATCATTGCTAATAGCAGGCGCCTTTGCCTCCCCTGCGCGGGCACACACGCGGGCACAAGAAGATTCCTTATCAGCCGCTTTATCAACTAACACCGCGCAAGTCTGGTCGCTGCGCGAAACCGACCCCGACGCCGCCCAACGGCTGGTGCCCGAACTGCTGGCGCTCGCCGAAGGGTCTGCTTCCGACGCGGCCATTGGCAAGGCGTACTACGCCGCTGCCCAAGCGCTGGAGCCACAGGGCGAGTTCGACCAAGTGCTGACCTACTACCAACGGGCCGCCCGGCACTTTGAGCGGGCCGCCGCCGACACGGCCCTGGCGAATTGCCTCTGGGACGCGGGTATCTGGTGCGACCGGAACGGGCGTTTTGCCGAGGGTATGCACCTGAGCGAGCGCGCCCTAGGCCAATTTAGCGCCCTCGGCGATACGGCGGGCATCGTGAGCGTACTCAACACGCTGGGCATTGGCTGCAACAACCTCGGCCGCTACGACCAAGCCCTGGCGTACTACCAAAACGCCCTTCACCTGGCCACGCAAATCCGGGATACGCTGGCCCTGGCCCGTACGCAGTACAACCTGGGCGTCACCCGAAAAAAGCAGGAAGATGCAAGCCAGGCTTTTGCGCACTTCCGCACCGCGGCCGAACTGGTGCGGCAACTCGGCAACGAGCGCGGCCTGGGCCGCATCCTGACCGAAATAGGGCATCTGCACCAAGCACAGGGCCAACTCGACAGCGCCCGTTATTATCACCAGCAAGCCCTAGCCATCAAAACGGCCACCCAAGACACCTACGGACTCATTTACAGCTACAACAACCTGGGGGAACTGTACTTGCGCAGCCGGGAATGGGCCCGTAGTCTGGAAGCGCACCGAATGGCCCTTGGCTTGTGCCAGCCCGACGACCTGCCCAATCTGGCCTACACCCACTGGTGCTTGGGCCAGGTACACCGGAATGCGGGACAACTGGCCGCCACCGAAGCGGCCTACCAGCAAAGTTGGCAAATGGCCGGGCAAATTGGCTCCTACGAACGCCTGCGCGATGCCGCCGAGGGGCTGGCCCAGACCTACGCCCGGCGGGGCAATTTTCGGTCGGCCTACGCCTATCAGCAGTATTTCAAGCAGTATGCCGACAGCCTCAAAAACGACGAACTCAGCCAGGAAATTGGCCGCCTCGACGCCCGCTACGAATACGAAGGACAGCTCCGCAACTTGCAGTCCGAACAACAACAACGCGAGCAGACCCAGGCGCAGCAACTGCTACACACACGCTGGCTGGCCGCTTTTTTTCTGCTGGCCTTCGTATCGGCCGGGGGGCTGGCGGCGGTAATCTACCGCAGCCGGGCCCGCCAGCAGGCCGCCGCCCAGCAACTGGCCGCGCAGAAGGAAGCCCTCGCCCTCCAGGCCCAGGCCCTGGCTGCCTCCAACCAAGTCAAAGACCGCCTCTTCTCCATCATCGCCCACGACTTACGCAGCCCAATCAACAGCCTGAAGGGCTTGCTGATGCTGCACAAGCAGGGAGGGCTCACCCCCGAAGAGTTGCGTACGCTGATGGGCAGCCTGACTCAAAACGTCGAATATACTTCGGGTTTTCTGGACAACTTACTCCAGTGGGCCCGTCGGCAAATGAACGGCGAGCGCATCCGGCCGCAGCGCTTCAACCTCAATCAGTTACTTGACGAAAAAGCCCGGTTGGGACGGCCCGCCTGCGCTACCAAAAACCTGACCTTGGTCTGGACGTCCGGCCCGGCCGTATGGGCCTACGCCGACCGGGACATGATAGACCTGGTAGTGCGCAATCTGCTCGAAAACGCCTGCAAGTTTACGCCCGCAGGCGGCACCATCACCCTCACGCTCGACACTATGGACCAACAAGCCCGCGTGGGCGTGGCCGATACGGGCTTGGGCATGCCTCCGGAGCGGCTGGCTCAGCTTTTTGCGGGCACACTCCGTCCCGACCGGGGTACGCAGTCCGAAAAAGGCACGGGGTTGGGGCTGGTGGTTTGCCACGATTTCGTAGAAAAAAACGGCGGTCGGCTTTGGGCCGAAAGCACGTTGGGCCAGGGCAGTCAGTTCTACTTTTCCGTACCACTGGCGACCGCCGCAAGTTTGCCCACCCCCCAGCGTCAGGGGGCAGATTGCACCGGATAGGGCGTACGCTGACCCCGTACCCACACGGCCCGCAGCGTGTGCGTATGGCTAATGTCGTCGAGCGGATTTTCGGCCAGCAAGATCAGGTCGGCCACCCGGCCCGGCGCCACGCGGGCGTAGTAATCTTCCAACCCAAAAAACTGCGGCCCGTGCACGAGCGAGGTGCGCAGGGCTTGCAATGGCGTCAGTCCTGCGGCCACTAGCTCGGCCAGTTCAGCGTGGAGCGACTGGCCAGGATAGACGTACGAATTGAACGGCCCGCAGTCGGAGCCAGCCAACAGGGGCATCCCCGCCGCGTACATCGGGGCGATCATGGCGGCCGACGTGGTCACCATGCGCTGCCGCGTATCGTTGCCAGTGGCCTGGGCCCGCCGGGCCGCTTCGATGCGTCGGTTATAGGTTTGGTGGATGCCCGGCCCGATCTGGCTCAGCAGGGTATCGCCCGAATGGTCGGCATCGGCCAGTTCGGCCAGTACCCGCCCGATGTGGAGCGTGGGCGTTACGTACACGGCGCGGGCGCTGAGTTCGGCAAACGTTTGGGCCGCCAGGGTACTGTCGTAGGTGGCGATCAGGGTAGGCACCATGCCGTAGCCAAGGCCCTCCTGCGTAAGCCGGGCCGCCTGGGGCGAGCACGCCTTGAGCACGTAGTACATGTGCTCGGAGCCATCGAGGCCCAGCCGCGCGGCGGTGAGCACGTCGGCCGCCAAGGGCATGTGGCCCGTGATGCGCAGCCCCCGGCGCTCGGCCATGCGCACAAGGTCGTAGTAGCGCTCGGCCGTCAGGTTACCGTCGTAGGTCTTGACGTAGTCCACGCCCAGGGCCTGCAACGAGTCGAAGGCCGGGGCCACGTCGGCCGAATCTACTATCCGCAGCGAGCCGTCCCAGGCCGGGGTCGAGCCGTCGAGCTTGGGGCCGGAGGTGAAAATACGCGGTCCGGCCAGTGTCCCCTGCGCGATCTGGGTGCGCCAGCTCAGCACGTGGGGCGTAATGTCGCCACCCGCGTCGCGCACGGTGGTCACGCCGTATTGCAGGAACAGCGGCAGCAAATCGCGATTTTCGCTGACCAGGCTGTCGCCCCCCCGGAAGTGCACGTGCATGTCCCAGAGGCCGGGCATAAGGTATTGCTGTTGGGCATCGTGGCGCGGGCCGCGCACGGCCCGCCCCGGCACGCCTACGCCCGTAGCCCGGATGGTATCTCCCACAATACCCACCCACGCGGGCGGAGAGGCCTCGCCGGCGTACACATCTACGATGCGGGCATTGACGATGAGCAGGTCGTAGCGGGTGGTTTGGCAGGCAGTGGCCAGCAGCCACAGACTCAGAAACAGTAGTTTGGTTACGTGCATGGTATTCATAAGAAATGCGGTTGCGTAGCGGCGCGTGCTACGATTTTTGACTGATTTCGGGCGTTGCGCACGCTCACCCAAAAAATACGAGGACGCATACGCACTGATGCGGTAATCCTCGGAGGTTTTTATCGGACTTGGCGTAAGTCTTTTTATCCGTAAAGTGCCGATTCTACTTCTCCCAGCAGCCGCTGCCGGTCTTGTGAGTTGTGCAGAAAGTCGTACGCACTGGCCTCCACGAGCAAGCGGGGGCCGTCGTGATAGTCTGTAAACCAGGCTTCGTAGAGTTGGTTGAGTTCGACGAGGTAGTCGCGGGGAATGTCGGCTTCGTAGGGGCGCTGTCGTTGCCGGATTTGCCGTACGAGCAGGGGCACGTCGGCCCGCAGGTAGATGAGCAGATCGGGCGGCGATACCAGCCCGCGCATGGTTTCGAACAGTTGCCAGTAGGTCTGAAAGTCGCGCGGGGCAATGGCCCCCCGTTGGTAGAGGTGGCGGGCAAAGATGTAGGCATCTTCGTAGAGCGTCCGGTCGAGCACGGCCGGGCCGGGCCGACGCCGCTGTTGCAGGGCGTAGCGGAAGCGCGAAGTCAGAAAGTGAATCTGCATCGGGAAGGCCCAGCGCGGCATATCGGCGTAGAAGTCGGCCAGGTACGGATTATCTTCCACCGACTCGAAGAAGGGCGGCCAGCCAAAGTGCTCGGCCAGCAGGCGGGCCAGCGTGGTTTTGCCGGCTCCGATGTTGCCAGCGATGGCAATGTGCATAAAAATCGAAAAATGAAGCCCGCCAAAGGTACGTCCAAAACTGTCTGCCCGGAACCGCAGTTGTTGGAAGAAACGAACGCCCGGCCCGAACCGCTCGTTAAAAGATGAAAACCATTGCACCTGTATCCAGCAAGGTACAATTGGCACGATCTTTACCTTTTAATCTTGCCCGGCGTTGCTTACATTACTTTAATGTGCTGCCGCACCCCCGGCCCTTTCCTATCTGACTGTTCAGCCTCCTGCTCCATGAAATATCCGTTTTTCCGGTACCTGGCACTTATCCTGGTCTTCCCCGTTTTTTCCTCCTACCAGCCGCACGCCTATTTGCCGGCGGCACAGGGCCAGATGACGGTAAGGGCTACGCTCCCCGACAGCCTGCGCACCGAACTGATGAGCGACGACCCGAGCCGGGATCGCCTTACCGACCGTAAAGATGAGGTGTTGCTGCGCGTGATTATGCAGGGACTGAAAACGGGGCACTACGAAGACAAAACGCTCGGCGACGAGTTTTCGAAGCAAGCCTTCGATATCTACCTCGAAAAGCTCGACTACAACAAGGTTTTTTTCACCCAGGCCGACGTGGACAAGCTCCGCAAGTTCCAGTACCTGATTGACGACGAAATTCAGGCAGGCACCTACAACCTGTTTGAGGTATCCAACCGCCTGATTGACCAGCGCATGGAAGAAGCCAGCCGCTATCCGGAAAAGTTTTTGGCTGAACCTTTTAACTTCGACCGGGAAGAAGATTTTGAGCTGGACGCCGAAAAACGTGCTTACGCCCCCAACGAAAAAGCCCTACGCGAGCGCTGGCGCCAGTCGCTCAAGTATCAGGTCATCAACCGGATGCACCTGATGGAAAAAGCCCAGGAAGCCGACGGTGAGAAAACCAAAAAGACGACTGCCCAACTAGAAGCCGAAGCCCGCGAAAAGGTGAGCGAGAACCAGAAAGCTTTCTTCAAACGCTTGCAAAAAACGGAGAAGAACGACCGTCTTTCTACTTATATCAATTCGATTGCCGGCACCTTCGATCCGCACACCGACTACTTTCCCCCCAAAGACAAGGAAAATTTCGACATCTCGATTTCGGGTCAGTTTGAAGGCATTGGCGCTTCCTTGCAGGAACAGCCCGACGGCTACATTAAAGTAACTGAGATCATCCCCGGCAGCGCCTCGTGGCGGCAGGGGCGCCTCAAGTCGGGCGACTTGCTCTTGAAAGTGCAGCAAGACAATGACCGAGATCCCGTGGACGTGGTGGACATGCGGGTGGACAACGTAGTCAAGCTCATCCGTGGCCCCAAAGGCACCAATGTCCGCATCACGGTCCGCAAATTGGACGGCTCAACCGAGACCATCCCCATCACCCGCGACGTGGTGATTCTAGAAGAAACTTACGCCAAATCGGCCGTAGTGGAAGACAAAGAAACGGGCCACCGCGTGGGCTACATCTTCCTACCCGTGTTCTACGCCGACTTCAACAACGACAATGGCCGCAGTTGCGCCGAAGACGTGCGCATAGAACTGGCCAAGCTCCAAAGCCAGAACGTGGACGGCATCGTCGTGGACTTGCGCAACAACGGCGGCGGTTCCTTGCAGGACGTAGTGCAGATGGCCGGTTTGTTCATCAAGAGCGGCCCGATTGTGCAAGTAAAATCGCGCGAAGGCAAGCCGTATATCCTCCGCGATACTGACTCGAACATCCAGTACGACGGCCCGTTGGCCATCATGGTTAACTCGTTCAGCGCCTCGGCCTCCGAGATTCTGGCAGCCGCCATGCAAGACTACCAGCGCGGCGTAGTGGTGGGCAGCGCCGCTACTTATGGCAAAGGCACGGTGCAACGGTTCTTCAACCTCGACGATTTTCTGGGCAACCAGTTCGAAGACGTCAAGCCGCTGGGCGCCATCAAGCTGACCACGCAGAAGTTCTACCGCATTGACGGCCACGCCACCCAGCTTAAAGGCGTGGAGCCCGACATCGTGCTGCCCGATCCTTATTCGTACCTAGAGATTGGCGAGAAGGAACAAAAATACGCCATGGCCTGGGACGAGATCTCTTCCCTCAAGTTCGACCGCTGGCAGCCCGCCTACGACCTAGCCCAGGTACAGCGCGCCAGCCAGGCGCGCGTCGCCCAAAATCCGACCTTCTCGCTCATCAGCGAAAACGCAAAGCAGTTGCGCGACCGCCGCGACAATACCCGCTACAGTTTGCGCTACCGCGACTACCACCAGCAAATGCAAAAGCTAGACGAAGCCGCCAAGCGCTTCGAAGACCTGGAAAAAGAGATTTCACAGCTCGAAGTGATGGCCATAGAGCGGAGCGGCGTGGCCAAATCGGATACGGCCCACCTGGCCCGCGCCGAAGCCTTCGAGAAAAAAATTCGCAAAGACCTCTACGTGTACGAGACCATGCACATCCTGCGCGACATGAAATAGTTGGCCGTAGTCAACAGCCTACCAAAAAGCGCCGCCTGATCTCGATCAGGCGGCGCTTTTTTTAAGAGGGGTTTGGCCCGGAATCAAGAAGGAAATGACATCCTTCTTGATGTCGAGGTGATTTTTGGGGCGGATTTGCTTTTGCGTGCTACGGCCGATTGGTCCGGCGGGTGGCGCGACCTTCGGCCTCGCGCACGCTGTCGCCGTCGCGCAACTGGCGCGATACGGCCAGAAAAGGCCCGGAAACTACGCGCTCGCCCGGTGCCAATCCCGACACAATCTCAATGTTTTCGAAGTCGCTAATGCCCGTGGTCACCACGCGCTTTTCGATGGTCTCGTCGGCCTTTACCACAAAGACCACTTCTTGCAGTTCCTGGCGGCTGGTGGGCACTTCGTTGCTGGCCGTCTGCGCCTGGCCGCGGCCTTGTCCATCGCGTGGGGCGTCGTCGTCGGCTTCTTCACGGGCCGAGCGGGTAGTAACCGCCGCCAGGGGCACGACCACCACGTCCTGCTTGCGTTCGGTGATAATATCCACCGAGGCCGTCATGCCCGGCCGAAACGGAAAACGGCGGCGCTCGGTCAGCAACGACTGGTAGGAACTGGGCAAAATGCGCACCTTCACTTCAAACTCGGTGACTACGTCGGTAGTGAGGGCTTCCTTGGCCGTATTGGCGATAGCCGTCACGACGCCCCGAAATTTCTCGCCCGCCCGCGCGTACGAGTCCACCTCAATATCGGCCGTATCGCCGATTTGCACCCGCACAATGTCGTTTTCGTTGACCTCGACCCGTACTTCCATCTGCCGCAAATCGGCAATGCGCATCAGTTCTGTACCCGCCATTTGCGAAGTACCCACCACGCGCTCGCCCTTCTCAACGCTCAGTTTAGAGACGATGCCACTCATGGGCGCGTCAATCTTCGTACGGCGCAGGTTTTCGCGGGCTTCGTCCACGCTGGCCTGGGCGCTCTGCACCGAAAAGCGCGAAGCCTCGATGTTCTGCCGGGCCGCCTCCACTTCTTTCTGCGCCACCTTATATTCAGCCTCGATGGTTTCGAACTCGGCCAGGGGAATTACTTTTTCGTCGTAGAGGCCACGGTTGCGCTCGTAGTTGGCCCGGGCCCGCACCAGGCGCGCCTCCGATTGGGCCAGTGCGGCTTGCGCCTGGGCCAGCGTAGCCCGGTTGGTATTGACGGCGGCCTGCGACCGGTCGAGCACCGAAACGAAGTTGTCGGGGCGAATCTTGAGCAGCAACTGCCCCTGTGTGACGGAGTCGCCTTCGGACACGTGCAACTCGACGATCTCGCCGGGTACATCGGGCGAAAGAATCACTTCTACTTCGGGCTGCACCTTGCCCGAAGCGCTGACCATCTCGATCAGGTCGCCTTTCAGCACCGGTACCACGGTGACTTCTTTGGCGTCGCTTTGCCCCAGCCAACCCTGCTGCCGACCCAGCAGGGCCACCAGCAGCAATACCAGGACGATGCCGCCCAGCCAGAAAAATATGCGGTTATTTGATGTATTCTTTGCCATGAATTACTCCAGGTTTAAGGGTTTGCCTTCGTAAAAATCCAACACTTTGGATTTGAAGATGTAATCGTATTTGGCCTCGACCAGGCTCGACTCGGCCCCGATGAGGTTGTTGCGCACCAAGGCGTAGTCTGCGGAATTAACGGCTCCCAGGTCGAACCGCTGCTCAGCTACGCGGAAGTTTTCGCGCAGGGCATCTACCTGTTGCCGGGTGGCGCGGTAGCGTTTGGCCGCTGCCCGGGTATCGGCGTGGGCTTGCTCTACGTCCTGCCGCAAGTTGTTGCGTACCAGTTGGGCCTGGTTTTGTGCCCGCTGGGCATTGATGCTGGCCGTGGCCACGTTGGTGCGTACCTGATAGCCGTTCAGGATCGGGATCGTCAGGGTGGCGCCCACTACCTGACTGAAGTTGTCGCGCAACTGCTCGCCGAACGGGATAAATTCGATGCCCGCACCCGATTGCCCCGACTCGAACAGCGAAGACGGCACGGGCAGCAGCCCTTCCGACGTCTGGATGAAAATGAAGTTGGTCTGTCCGCCGCCGCCGGGCGATTGCAAACGGCGCGTACGCGTGCTGGAATAACCCGTAAACAAATTGCCGTTGAGCGTCAGGCGAGGGTAGTAGCCCCCCCGGGCGGCCTTGATCCCGAGTACGCTGCCCTTCACCCGCCAGTCGGCGGCCCGAATCTGCGGCTGGGTTTGCAGGGCTATGCCGTACACCTGGGCTGCGGGCGTCAGCACGCTCTCGGTGGGATCGTCGAATTCGGGGCGCACGATGGTGAAATCGTCCCGAAAGGGCAATTGCAATATTTGCTGCAGGTTGAGCTTGGCCAGCAACAACTGGTTTTCGGCGTTGATGATGCCCAACTCGTCGGTGGCGCGCTGCGAAACCAGTTCGAGGCGACTGGCATCGGGCAAACTACCCGCCTGCACCAGCCGCTCGGTGCGCGTCAGTTGCTCGCGGCTGTTGTCGGCCTGCGCCTCGGCCTGCGCAAGCAACTCCTCGCTGAGTAAAATTTGCAGGTAAGCCGCCGTCACGCTGAGCAGCACGTCGTAGGTAATGTCTTCTACATCGGCCCGGCTGGCTTCCATTTCGGCCCGCCGTACGCGCACCAGCGTCCGGTTCTGAAACCCTTCAAAGAGGGGCAAACTGGCGTTGATGCCGAAGTTGTTGGTACGAATCTGCTGGTTGATGAAGGTATTGGTGAACGGATCGGCGCTGCGGCCAAACTGAAAGTTCTGCGTACCCTGCGCGTTGATCGAGGGGTAGAGTGCCGCCCGCGATTGTGTCAGTTGGACTTCGCTGGCTTGGGCGTCGAGGCGGCTGCCTTCCACCTGCAAGTTGTTGCGCTCGGCATACTCGAGGCATTCGCGGAGCGTCCATTGTAGTTTTTCAGACGCCGCCTGCGTTTCCCGGGCTTGCGCACGCAGGGCCATTGTGCCTCCCGGCCAGCAGAGGCTCCCTCCGGCGCACAAAAAAACGATTGCAAATTTCAGGTGTTTCATAAGTCAATGTCGGGAATGTAGATCACATCCTGCACCCACCGCAGCGAGCGCAGGTATTCTATCGTGAGCGGTCGCGCGCCCGAATCCATCTCGATACACAAACAGGCCACGTCGCGTTTGCCCTTGCGCGATACGTTCATCGTGGCAATGTTGCAATCTTCGTGGGTCAGCACGCTGGTGATGAACGCAATGCTGCCCGGGGTATCCTGCGCAAAAATGACTAACGAATGCAAGCTGGCCGAAAAAGCCGCCGCAAAACCGTTGATCTGCGCGATGTAAATCAGCCCTCCCCCGCGGCTCTCGCCCGTCACTTCCATTCGCTGCGTACCGCGGTGCAAAATCAGGCGCAGGGTGTTGGGGTGCAGGGTCGAGGCGTTGCCTACCGAACGAAACGTGCAGGCCAGCCCGGCCGCTTGGGCGTGGTCGAGGGCCTCGCGGATACGCGGATCGTCCGTCCGAAAATCGAGCAAGCCGGCCAGGATCGCCCGGTCGCTGCCGTGGCCTTCGTAGGTGCGGGCAAACGAGTTGTAGAATATAATCTCGGCCCGGTCGGGCATACCGCCCAGAATGCGCCGCGCCACCCGGCCAATGCGCACCACCCCCGCCGTGTGCGAGCTCGAAGGCCCGATCATCACGGGGCCAATCATGTCGAAAATGCTGCTTTTCTCTGCCATAGCTGAGGCCAAAAAGTCGTACGCGTTGTTGATGCGACCGCTAAGTTTGGCAAAAAAGCCGCACGCAAACCTAATTACTTGATAGAAGGGATTTCTGACATACGGGCGGCAGCCGCGCAAAATGTCGCAAAAAATTTGGACCCGCACGCCACTCAAAAAAAACCTGTCATTATTATTTATTTATACATTTTTTATAAATAAATCATTAAATACTCAGAACAACGGAGAAATGGCCACCCCCGCACCGCTGGTTCCGATACGTGGCCGTACGTAGGCAAGGGGCGAATTTATCCGCCCTTTTTCGGGATGTTTCATGCGCCGTCTGATCGTGGACGGCCCCCCTTGGCCCAGACGGTACTACGCCGCCACATTGAAAAAACCGACTTCCTGCAACTGATTGCCCAAGCCCCGGACGACGTCAGTACCATCGCGCTGCTGGGCCAACAGCAAGCAGAGCTACGCTTTCTGTACCTGGAAATGCCCGACCTGAGTGGCCTCGACCCGTTGCCGACGGGCCACAAGCACCGCTTTCTGCCCAAAAAATCGGTTGCTCCCGTTCTTTCTTACGCCCAAAAAACCCGGGGTAACCCTGCCATGGCCGCAAAAGTGCAGTATGCGATTTATTATTACACAAATATTTTTGCCCATGCCCATGTCCATTCCCGACGCTCCCCGACTTGTCCGCCTGCGGCAGTACCAGATCATGGACTCCGGGCCCGAAAAGGATTTCGACGATTTGGTGGCACTGGCCGCTACGGTGATGGGCACGCCCCTGGCGCTGATCGCCTTGGTGGACGATACGCGGCAGTGGCACAAAGCCCGGTGGGGCGACTTGCCCACCGAGTGGCCCCGTGCCCAGGGCTTCTGTACGCACCTGGTGGCGGCCAACGAAGCCGTGCTGACCGTACGCGACGCCAGGCAACATTCGCAATTCCGGCACCTGCCCATCGTGACGGGCGCCCCGCACGTGCGCAGCTACGCCGGCGCAGCCCTGCGCACAACCGACGGGCTGGTGCTGGGCACCCTCTGCGTGCTCGACACCCGTCCGCGCGCCTTCAGCTCCGACCAACTGGTCGCCCTCCAACGCCTGGCCAACCAAGTACATGCCCTACTGGAGTTGCGCCGCAGCCTGCGCATGACCTCCCGGCTATCTTCCGAGCAGGTGCATTTGCAAGCGCACCTCGAATCGCTGGCCCGCCTGCCCGACGAAAGCCCGGAGCCGATCTTGCGGGTGGAAGAATCGGGCAAGATCTGCTACGCCAACCGCAGCGCCCGGGCACTGGCCGATGCCTGGGCTGATCCTCAACGCAGCAATTATGTGTCCCCCGAATGGCACGCGCGCTTGCGGGAAATTCTCTGCACGCAGGAGCCGACCCGCTGCGAGGTGCGCGCCGACGTACGTGCGTTCGTTTTCGAGGCCGTGCCCGTACCTGAACGGGGCTACGTCAACCTCTACGGACGGGAGATCACGGACGAACGGCGCGCCCTGGCCAAGTTGCGCCTTACCGAACGACGGTTGAGCGCCATCGTGGGCAAGCTGCCCATTTTGGTGTTTGCCCTCGACAAGCACGGCGAAATTGTTTTTGTCGAGGGCAGTGCCCCCTTCCACGATGCTCCCGTATCGGTGACCCTGCGCCAAAACATTTTCGATTTGTACGGTCATCGACCCGACATCCTCGACGCCGTCCGAGAGGCGCTCTCGGGCAAGTATCTGCGTACGTCGCTACGCCTGCGCGCTTCTTACTTCGACGTCCACTTTACGCCCCTCTTCGACGACGACCAACAACCCAACGGCGCCATTGGTGTGGCCACCGACATCACCGAGCAGTACCGCAATGCCCTCGACTTGCAACGTACCAGCTCGCGCCTGGCCGCGCTGATCGAAAACCTGACCACGGCCGTGCTGGTCGAAGACGAGCGGGGACTGGTCACGCTGGTCAACCAGGCGTTCTGCGACAATTTCGGGCTAGCCGCCGAGGCGTCTTCGCTGGTGGGACGCATGGCGGCCGATGTGTTTGCGGCCACGGCGTCCATTCCCTTTCACGGCCAGTGCCCGCGCGTGGCCGAACTGCTGCGGTGCCAACAACCTACGCTGGGTGACGAAGTACGCCTGGCCGACGCGCGGATATTGCTGCGCGATTATGTGCCGATCCGGGTAAATGGGCAGTACCAGGGGCACTTGTGGCAGTTTTCGGACATCACCGACAGCGTGCAGGCCTTTGAGCGCCAACAGACCCTCATCGCCGAGCTGACGCAGGCCAAGCAAGCAGCCGAAGCATCGGGCCGGGCCAAGGAGCAGTTTCTGGCCCACATGAGCCACGAAATCCGGACGCCCATGAACGCCATCATGGGCATGGCCCAGTTGCTGCAACAGTACCCCTTGCCCGCCAAAGCCACCGAATACGTGGAGACCATCAACCACGCCTCGGAGCATCTGCTGGGCGTGATCAACGACATCCTGGACTT
>DAIMZG010000018.1:0-18289 GCA_036734065.1 Catalimonadaceae bacterium | reverse complement strand
GTCGTGGGCCGCGCCCGGCACGAAACCGGGCAGGCCAAGGTGGCCATGGCCGGGTGCAGCTTCGGAGCCTTTCACGCCACGCTGTTTGCCCTCAAGCACCCGTGGCTGGTGGGCTATTTGTTCAACATGGGCGGCTCGTACGACATTCGGGGCTGGATGGACGGCTATTACGACGAGCTGGTCTATTTCAACAACCCGGTGGACTTTCTGCCCAACCTGCACCACCCCGACCTGTACCGGATGGGCATTGCCCTGGGCATGGGCGAGTGGGACTTCTGCCGCCCGGCCAACGAACGGCTTTCGGGCGTGCTGCACGGCAAGGGCATCCGGCACTGGCTCGACATCCGGGCCGGCTACAGCCACGACTGGAACCCCTGGAAGGTGATGTTCCCCGACTATCTGGCCAGTATCTATCGCTAAGGTATGGCAGTAAAACCGGTAGGCGCGGCGGCAATTTGGTGCGGATGGCAGCGGTCGGACTTCGGTACGTGTGGCCCCTGGCGCAAGCCCGATAACCCGAAGGCCGCTAAGCATCGTAATGATCCGCGTCACGGACGTCATGCACTCCGATACCCGGCGCCATGCCCAAATCAACCTTAATGGAAATATGCTAACGCAGAACCCGCACCTTTGCGCCAGGGTATTTCCTAAGCAGGCAGGTTCCTCGAAAAAATCAATCACGCAGCTCACCCAACTTTTCTCCTACCCATGAAAAAAATCGGTATTCTCTACGGACAAGAAAATTCTTTTCCGCCTGCGCTCGTGGACCGCATCAACGGCCTCAAGCTCAAGGACATCACGGCCGAGGCCGTCCGCATTGACAAGGTGGCCCAGGCGCACCCCACCGACTACGCCGTCATCATTGACCGCATCTCGCAGGACGTGCCCTTCTACCGCGCCTTCCTCAAAAACGCCGCCCTCTGCGGCACGGCCGTCATCAATAACCCCTTCTGGTGGAGTGCCGACGAGAAGTTCTTCAACAATGCCCTGGCCGAACAGATCGGCGTGCCCGTGCCCAAAACGGTGTTGCTGCCCTCCTACCAGCACCCGCCCGACACCAATGCCAATTCGTTTCGCAACCTGGCCATGCCCCTCAACTGGGAGTGGATGTTCGAGTACGTAGGCTTTCCGGCCTTTGTCAAACCCTTCGCGGGTGGCGGCTGGAAGAGCGTCTATAAAGTGAATAATTCGGAAGAACTCTTTCGCGTCCATGCCCAGACGGGCCAACTGGTGATGATGATGCAGGAAGAAATCAACTTCACCGAATATTTCCGTTGCTATTGCCTGGGGGGCAAGTACGTCCACATCATGCAGTATGACCCGCGCCAGCCCTTCCACCTGCGCTACGTCCGCGACGGGGCACCCACGGCCAAAAAGATGCTCGATCAGGTCAAGAAGCACGTGCTGGCCCTCAACCACGCCCTGGGCTACGACTTCAACACTGTCGAGATGGCCGTCCGCGACGGGGTGCCCTACGCCATTGACTTCTGCAACCCCGCGCCCGATGCCGATGTGTTTTCGGTGGGCGAAGAAAACTTCGAGTGGATCCTGGAGAACGCCGCCAAGCTGGCCGTCGAGCGGGCGCAGGCCCACAAGCCTGACCAGATGAACCTCACCTGGGGCACGTTCGTCCAACGCTCGGCGCAAGGGCTGGGCATGACGAACGCGGAGGCCGAAAAGCCCAAGACGGGGACCAAACCCAAGGCCCCTGCCCAACCGCGCGCGGCGGCCAAGCCCAAGGCCGAAGCCAAGAAAGCCAAATAGTTTCACCCTTCCCGCCGGGCCACAGCACCCGGCGGGTTAGCTAATCTGCCATGAGTAGCCCCTATACCCTCGGTATCGAAGAAGAGTTTCAGGTGATTGACCCCGACACCCGCGACCTGCGTTCGCACATGCAGCAGATCGTGGAAGGAGGGAAGATGGTGCTGCGCGAGCAAGTGAAGGCCGAAATGCACCAGGCCGTTGTGGAGGTGGGTACCAACATTTGCGCCGACATCCGGCAGGCGCGCCAAGAAGTAACCTACCTGCGCAAGATGATCGCCGAACTGGCCCAGCGCCAGCGCCTCGTGATCGGCGCAGCCGGCACGCACCCCTTCTCGCTCTGGCAGAACCAGTCCATCACGCCCGACCCGCGTTACGACGCCATCGTCAACGAACTGCAAGACACCGCCCGGGGCAACCTCATCTTCGGCTTGCACGTCCACGTGGGCATCCCCGACCGCGAGACGGGCGTGCAGCTCATGAACGCGGTGCGCTATTTTCTGCCCCACGTCTTTGCCCTTTCGACCAACTCGCCTTTCTGGGAAGGCCGCAACACGGGTTTCAAATCGTTTCGCACCAAGGTATTCGACAAGTTTCCGCGCACGGGCATCCCCGATTTTTTTACCAGCGCCAGCGACTACGACAACTACCTCAACCTGCTGATCAAAACCAATTGCATTGACAATGGCAAAAAAATATGGTGGGACATCCGCCTCCATCCGTTCTTCAATACGCTGGAATTCCGCATCTGCGACGTCCCCATGCGGGTGGACGAAACCATCGCGCTGGCGGCCATCATGCAGGCCCTCATTGCCAAAGTCCACAAGTTGATGAAGAGCAACCTCAACTTCCGGCTCTACCGCCGGGCGTTGATCAACGAAAACAAGTGGCGGGCCGCCCGCTACGGGCTCGACGGCAAGATGATTGACTTCGGCAAGCAGACCGAAGTGCCCGTGCGTGAACTGCTGGGCGAATTGCTCGAATTTATTGACGACGTGGTGGACGAACTCGACAGCCGCCACGAAGTAGAATACGTGCATAAAATGATGGAGCGCGGCACGGGGGCCGACCGCCAACTGGCCGTTTTCGAGCAGACCCGCGATTTGCGCCAAGTGGTGGACTACATCGTATCGGAAACCTACCACGGCCTCTAGGCTTTACCTTCGCCGTATGATTACCGACCTGCGCCGCGCCTACAATGCCAGTTATACCGACGCCCGCTACCGGGCCTTTCGCCAAGACCTCGACACGGCCCACCAGCACCCGGTCGAGTTTCGGGTGGCCGAAACGCCCATTTTCTTGCCCGATAGCTTTCGCGACAAGTTGCTGGCCGCCGCCGCTGACATCGTGGCCGTATTGCAGCGGCCCGACCTCAAAAACCTGACGGCCGCCGCCATTCCCCCCGAGTGGCACGTGCCCGGCGAAGACGACCACCCGCAGTTTCTGGCCATTGATTTCGCCGTTAGCCGCGACGACGCAGGCGCGTTGCACCCCTACCTGATTGAGTTGCAGGGCTTTCCCTCGCTGTTTGGCTACCAAGAATGGCTCAGCGCGGCCTACCGCCGCCACTTTGCCGTGCCCGACACGGTGACGCACCGCTTCGGTGGGCTGGACGCCGCCGCCTACCGCCGCGCCCTGCAAGCCGTGGTGGTGGGCAGCGAAGACCCGGCCCACGTGGTGCTGCTCGAAATTGAGCCGATGAAACAAAAAACGGCCATTGATTTTCTCTGTACCCAAGCCCTGACGGGTGTGGTACCCGTTTGCCTGAGTGCCGTCGAGCAGTCGGGGCGCCAGCTCTACTACCGCCAGAACGGCCAGCGCGTGCCGATCCGCCGCATCTACAACCGCGTGATCGTGGACGAGCTGCAGCGGCGGCCCGATTTCCGGCCGGGCTTTGCCCTGACCGACGACCTGGACGTGACGTGGGCGGGCCATCCCAACTGGTTTTTCCGCGTGAGCAAGTTTACGATGCCCTTCCTCGACAGTCCCTACGTGCCGCCTTCCTACTTCTTGTCGGAGTTGCCCAGCCTGCCGCCCGATCCGGAAAACTACGTGCTCAAGCCCCTGTTCTCATTCGCCGGGCTGGGCGTTCGCTTCGACGTCACGCGTGAGGAACTACGCGCCATCCCCGATCCGGAGAACTACATCCTGCAGCGCAAAGTCGAATACGTGCCCGTGGTGGAAACGCCCGACGGGCTGGCCAAGGCCGAAGTACGCCTGTTGCTGCTCTGGCCCGAGGGCGAGGCGCAACCCACGGTGGTTTCGAACTTGGCGCGGCTCAGCAAGGGCAAGATGATCGGGGTAGATTTTAATAAAGACCGTACTTGGGTGGGCGGATCGGTGGCTTTTTTTCATCCGCAGGAACCCTAGGAGGAAGGGATGCGCAGCGCCATCGCGACTTTCTTTTTGATCTTGATCAGCACGGGTGGGGCATTGGCCCAGCGGTTGTTTGTCATCGAAAAAGAAGGGTTCACGCGCCCCCGCCAGCGCCAGCTCTACGGTCCCGGCGACTACATTCGGTTGCGGCTGACGGGCGAGCGTGTCTGGTACGAGCAGCCCATCGTGGAGGTGCACGCACATTACCTCGAATTTGCCGACCAAGCCGTGGTGCCCCTCGCCGAGATTGCCGCCGTGCGCGTCAGAAACCGCACGCTGCAAGGCTATTGGCTCGCGATGACGGGCGATATGCTGCCCGTGGCGGGCATTGGCATGGTGACTTTGTTTGCCCTCACGGGCGGCATCGGGCCAACCGCAGCCGTAGTAAGTGCCGTAATGATAGGTGGCGGACTGTGGGCGCGCACCTACCGTCAGAAAACCTACCGCCCCGGCCGCAAATGGCAGTTTATCACCAAAGAGGCCGACGGATTTCGTTACCGCCAGTTTCTGCGCCCCGCCGACGGCTTCTGAGTTTTTGAAGCCCGTGCATTCAGTGTACCTTTAAGGAATAAAAGAGAACAACTTTGAATTTTGACGAACTACCGCTCTCCGAAACGATGAACGAGAGCATTATGGCCATGAACTACACGAGCATGACGCCCGTGCAGGAGTTGGCCATCCCCACCATTCTCGAAGGCCGCGACCTGATCGCCTGCGCCCAGACGGGTACGGGCAAAACGGCTGCTTACCTCATTCCGGTGATGGAGCAGATTATCCGCCGCCCCCAGCCGGAGGTGCAGGGCCTTATTCTGGCCCCTACCCGCGAACTGGCCAAGCAGATTGATGCCCAAGTGGACGGCCTGGGCTACTTTGCCGGGGTCAATTCCGTGGCCGTGTACGGTGGCAAAACGGGCGGTGAAGTCTGGGAACAGCAACGCGGCGCCATCGAGCGCGGGGCCGACCTGATCGTCGCCACGCCGGGGCGTTTGCTGGCCCACATGCAACTGGGCTACGTAACGCTCGACAAGTTGCGCTACCTCATCCTCGACGAAGCCGACAAGATGCTCGACATGGGCTTCTTCGACGACATTTTGGCCATCGTCAACACCCTACCCAAAGACCGCCAGACCTTGCTTTTCTCGGCTACCATGCCCAAGAAAATGCGCCAACTGGCCCAACAGATTTTGCGCGATCCGGCCGAAATCAGCATCGCCATCTCCAAGCCCGCCGAGAAGATCGAACAGGTAGCTTACCTGGCCTACGACGAGCAAAAGCCCGCGCTGCTCAAGCATTTGTTTGCCAACCTGGAGGGTGTACAGAGTGTGCTGGTGTTCACCTCGCGCAAGAGCAATGTCAACAAAATTGTGCGGGTACTAGAGAAATTCAACCTCTCCGTACGCGGCGTTAGCTCCGACCTCGAGCAGATTGACCGCGAAAAGGTGATGCGCGACTTCCGCAACGGCGAAGTGCAGGTGCTGGTGGCTACCGACGTGCTTTCGCGCGGCATTGACGTGGACAACATCAGCCACGTGATCAACTACGACGTGCCGCAGGATCCCGAAGACTACATCCACCGCATCGGGCGGACGGCCCGGGCCGAGCGGACGGGCATGGCCATCACGTTTATTAACGAAGAAAAACAGCACCGCATCCTCCGGATCGAGCAGCTTATGGAGCGCGAACTGCCCCGCCTGGCCATGCCGGCGGGAATGGGCGAAGGCCCGCCCTTCCGCCCCGAAGAGCGCCAAAAAGGAGGCGGACGACCCCAAACGGGCCCGGGGCGTCGCGACGGCCGTCCCCAAAATCGGTCGGCGCAGGCTCCGAACGCCGACGGCACGTCCCGCCCTGAGTCGGCCGCCCCGCGCGAAGGCAATCCCGAAGCCCGCCGCAAAAAGAAACGGCGGCGGGGCCCGCGCAAGCCCGACGGTACGCCGCCGCCCTCGGCCCCGCCGCAAGAATAGACCGCCCTTTTTTACTTATTTACGTTGCAACTTATTTTTCCCCTTATTTTTCCCCCTGCCATGAACCGTTTCCTTATCAACGGCCTGGGCCTGCTGGTGCTGCCCTGGTTGCTTTCCTCTTGTGGGTACAACCAAATGGTCACCCTCGACGAACAAGTCAAGCAAAGCTGGGCGCAAGTCGAAAACGTCTATCAGCGCCGCGCCGACCTCATTCCCAACCTGGTCAATACGGTGAAGGGCGCTGCCGACTTCGAGCAGCAGACCCTTACGGGCGTCATTGAGGCCCGTTCGAAGGCTACGTCCATCACCCTCAATGCCGACGACCTGAGCCCCGAAAAGATCGAACAGTACCAGCGGGCGCAAGATGCGCTCTCTTCTTCGCTGTCGCGACTGCTGGCCGTGGCCGAGAGCTATCCCGAACTGAAAGCCAATCGCAACTTTCTGGAGTTGCAGGCCCAGCTCGAAGGCACCGAAAACCGCATCACCGTCGAGCGGCGGCGCTTCAACGAGACGGTCGGGGCGTACAATACCTACATTCGGCGATTTCCCAATAATTTGCTAGCCGGACCTTTTGGGTTCGAGCCCAAAGGCTACTTCCAGAGCCGCGAAGGCAGCGACGTACCGCCCACTGTCACGTTCTGATCAAATGCCGCCCAGGTCGTCGGTGGGCGGGCGGTAAATGTTGGGCGCGGGGGCGGGCGCTTCCTGCTCTTCAATGGGCTGGCAGTCGAGGTTGACTGACAGGTTGGCCGGACGCGGAAACGGCCCTTTGGTAATTCCTAGCGACTGGTCAGCATACACCTGATCCATGTATTTCGACCAGATGGGCATGGCCATTCGCGCCCCTTGGCCATACTGAAAATTACGGAAGTGGATGCTCCGCTCGTCGCCGCCCACCCAAACGCCCGTCACCAAGTCTTTGGTCATGCCCATAAACCAGCCGTCGGAGTAATTTTGCGTGGTGCCCGTTTTGGCGGCCACTTCGTTGCCGTTGAGGGTATTGCCCAGTCGGTAGAGGCCCATAGCCGTGCCCCCCTTTTCGCGGGTAGCCCCCATCAGCATGTGCGTCATCAGGTAGGCGGTTTCGCTCGAAATAGCCTCCAGTTTTTTGGGGTTGAATTGCTTAAGCAACTGGCCATATTTGTCCTCGATGCGGTCGAGCGTAAAGGGTTCAGTCCAAGTGCCGTTGTTGACAAACGTGCTGTAAGCCCCCACCATTTCGTACACCGACACGTCGCTCACCCCCAGGGCCAGGGCCGGCACCGGGTCGAGCGGGCTTTCAATGCCCAGGCGACGGGCGTAGGAAACCACCGTTTGCGGACTGAGTTTCTTGATAAGCCCCGCGCTGACGGTGTTGATCGAGCGGGCCAAACCTTGCCGGAGGGTCATCCGGTCACCGGTGGGGGCGCCATCGCTGTTGCTGGGCGTGTATTCGTTGCCATCGGACATGAAAAAAGTGACGGGTAAGTCCACCACTTCGTAGCAGGGGGTGTAGCCGTTGTCAATGGCGGCCGCATACACAAAAGCCTTGAATGTGGAGCCGGGCTGGCGTCGCCCCTGGCGGACGTGGTCATATTTGAAAAAGCGGTGGTTGATGCCGCCCACCCAGGCCTTCACCTCGCCCGTGTGCGGATCCATGGACATCATGCCGGCGTGCAGAAAGTGCTTCATGTACCGGATTGAATCCAGGGGGCTGAGCACCGTATCAATTTCCAGGGTGGGCGTATTCCACGAAAAGACCTTCATCGGCACGGGCTTGTTCATGTAGTACCGAATAGAATCTTCATTGCCGTCAAAAGCCTCCTTGTAGGACTGGTAGCGGTCAGACTTGCGGGCCACGCGCTCGACGAAGTTGGGAATCTCGCGCATGCTTTCGTCCACCCACGGGTTGCGGCCTTTCCAGTGTTCGAAAAAGATCGCCTGCTGGTATTTCATGTGATCGGCCATCGCCTTCTCGGCATAAGCCTGCATCCGCGAATCGAGGGTAGTGTAGATCTTGAGGCCGTCGGCGTAGAGGTCGTGGCCGTTCTCGCGACACCAGGCCATCAGGGCGTTTTGCACGTAGGCCCGGTAGTAGGTGGCCAGGCCTTCGTTGTGGCTTTCGGCGCGGTAGTCGAGTTCCATGGGCAACTGGCTCAGCGAATCGGCCTGCGCCTGGCTCAGAAATCGGTACTTGCGCATCTGCCCGATAACGGTATTGCGGCGCCGCAAGCTGTTTTCCGGGTTGCGAACGGGGCTGTAGTAGGTGGGTGCCTTGAGTAGGCCCACCAGCACCGAGGCCTGCTCGATGGTGAGGCGGTCGGGAGTAGTGTTGAAAAAAGTCTGCGAAGCCGTCAGGATGCCCTTGGTGTTGCTGCCAAAATCCACCGTGTTGAGGTACATGGTCAGGATTTCCTTTTTGGTGTAGGCCCGCTCGATGCGGATGGCGGTGATCCACTCCTTAAATTTATCCACGCCTACGCCCACCTTGCGATTGACGCGGTGCAGGCCGCCCGTGTAGTTCTCGCCCCGGGCGTCGAAGAGGTTTTTGGCCAGTTGCTGCGACAGGGTGCTCGATCCGCGGTTGTCGCCCCGCACCAAGTACACGCCGATGGCGGCAATGCCCTTCAGGTCAATGCCCGCGTGGCGGTCGAAGCGGATGTCCTCGGTGGCGTAGAGGGCCTTGACCAGGTTTTGCGAGATATCCTCAAACTCAACGGGCGTACGGTTTTCGCGGTAGTATTTTCCCATCAGCATGCCGTCGGAAAAGTAAATCTCCGAGGCAACTTCGCTGCGCGGATTTTCGAGCTGCTCGAAGCTGGGCATGGTGCCAAAGAGTCCGAAAAGATTCACCTGCACGGCGTACACCGTCGTGATCAGCAGCAACAAGCCAGCGCCAAAGGCAATCCAGAGGAAGGCGGCAAGCCGACCGGGCGTAAGCGTTTTCATTAATTAGCGGCGTAGGTTTTAGAGAAAAACTGAAGGTAGCCGTCCGTATTTTTGGAGCGGTACCAGAGGGGGAAGTTCTCGTTGGTGATTAAAAAAGTCTCCGACTCGTCGCGGTAGTTTTCCAGCGGAGAGCCTGCGTAGCGTTGGGCCCGCAAATATTGCTGGGCTTGCGGCAAGGTTCCAAATTGCTTGACGACGATGGCAAAGGTAGTGTCCGAGAGGATCAACATACTCGTGTTGAATTTGTCCCCGCTGTAGCGTTGCAGGTTGTAATCAGAAAAATCCGTGACCATTTTCTGCGCAATGGCAGCGGGCAAATGGCACACGGCCACAAAAAAGTGCGGTTTGGTTTTGTCGGCCTTGTAGCTGACCTCCTGCGGGGGTTTGGCCGACGTGATCATGGCCGCCGTAGAGGCCGCCGCTTGGCCGGCTTTGTCCGGGTTTTCGGCCGACTTGATCAGCTTTTGCACGTGGGGCACCAACTGGCTGTTCGGATAGGCGGCCACAAAGCCCTTCAGCGTGTCGCGGTACACCGAAATGGTGTCCATCCGCCCGATGAGCAACATCTCGAGCAGTGTTACTTGTTCCTCGAACGGGTTGACGGCAAATTCCTGCCGAATTTGCTGCAACGAGGCGTAGGCCGACTCGTAGCGCGCGGCTTCGTACTGGGCGTAGGCCTGGCGGTAGCGCTGGCGGATGGCCGCTTCGGCCACGCGATTTTCTTCTTCAAAATTGGGGTTGTCCAACTTGCGGGCGTAGGTTGAGTTGGGATATTCCCCCTTGAGGCGGGCCTTGATGGCCTCGGCACGGTCGGGCTTTTCGAGGGTGCGGTAGGTCAGGCACAGGAAATAATACACTTCGGGTTCTTCTTCCCGGCCCGGAAATTCGGCCACCAACCGCTCAAAAGTCTCGACGCTGTTGGCGTATTCGAGCAAACGTTGGTTATAGATCTTGCCGAGGCGGTAGAGGGCCTCGGCCAGGCGATCGCCCGAGGCTTGGTAGGCTTCGGCCGTCAGCGGAATATCCTGGTACAAGGCCTGCTTGCGCTGGGCCAACAAGTCGGCCGGGTCGGCCTTGGGAGCGTCGGGGGCTTGTTGGTCGGGCGTTTTGGCGCCGGGCTGTCCTGGTTTTTCTTGTTCCTGACGGGCCAGGGGCTCGTCGGTGTCCATCATTTTTTCTTTGTCGCTGCGCCGCCAGTCGTCTTCGAGGGGACGACGGCCCCAATTGCTCACAAAGCCCCCCCGGCCTTGGCTGACAGCCGCCTGGTTGTAGAAGTACCATTGGTTGCCGCCGCCGCCGCCCGTGCCCTGAATGCCCAGGTCGTCGTCGAAGAGTGAGCGCTGCTGCTGCTGCTGTCGGCGTTCTTGCCGGGCGAGGGCCTTGGCCTGGGCCCGCTGGGCCGAGTCTTCGCGGGCCACCATCCGGTCGAGCAGGGCGCTGAGGGCCAGCGAATCCATAGCGGCCAGTTGCCGGAGGCTGTCCTGGCGGTGTACGATCTGGTATTGCTCCACAAAGTCGGCCAGTACTTTTTGTCGCCGGGCGATCTGTTCGTAATTGTCGGCCTTGGGGTCGAGAAAGGCCAGGGTGCTGTCGTAGTAGTTTTTGGCCGTGTTGAAGTCGCGCAGGCGGTCGTAGTGCAACTCGCCGAGCAGCAGAAACGAATAGGCCTTTTGGTTGGGGCTACCCCCTTCGGTGGCTACGGATTTGCGCAGCAGGGCCAGGCATTCGTCGAGGTGATCGCGCTTGAGCTCGAAACGGGCCATTTCGTAGTAGATCCGATCCTGGTACTCGAGGTTTTTTTGGTCGCGCAGCAACTTGCGGAAGTACTTCTGAATGCGCTTGACGTCTTGCCCGTCGGCCAAGGCAGTTACCTGGGCCATGTTGAGTTTGGTGTAGAAGGAAAGCTCGTAGGGAGGATTATAGCGCAGCACCTGGCGGTAGTGATAATACGAATCGGTGTCCTGGCCTTGCATCTGTAAGATTTGGCCCAGAATGAAGTGCAGCCGCGAACGCTGGTCGCGCTCCCGGGCCAGGGGGACGGCATCGGCCAAATACTCACCGGCCTTGGCGTATTCTTTTTCTTCGAGGTGCAACTGGGCCATCGTCAACCCAAACTCACGGCGATTGTCCGGGCTGAGGTCTTGTTTGCTGAGGTAGTTGCCTACGGTCTGCACGCTGCTGGGCTGTTCGGCCAGCATAAACGTGCGCATGAGCCACACCAGGGCTTCGTGCCGGAGGTTGTCGTCTTTGCTTTTGGCGTTGACGTACTTGAACGTCGGAATGGCATTTTCGAAGTCGAGGCGGTAATAGCGCGCCTTACCGATCAGCACGTAGGAGTCGTCCACCCACTTGCTGTGCTTGTGGCGTTGGATGGGGATGGAGGCTTTCTTGATGACTTCTTCCAAAATGCCCGTTTGCGTGTTGGCCGACTGTTCGGTGGGCTGGATGATGACGTCGAGTACGCGGTTGTAGTCGTCGGTATGCGACTTGTAAATGGATATTTCGGCTTCCTTAAGCAACTCGCGGCCCAGGAAGTAGCCGTTGTAGTGGGCCGTCGTGTTGTGGTAGGCTTTGCTGATCACCGTGCCGCGCTCGGAAGCGCAGCCCGCCCACAGGCTTCCCCCCACCCAGAAGGCCAGCAAATACGCCCAGGTACCCCGGAAAAAAGCAAAAACCCTGACTTTTAGCTCGTTAGGCATGGCGGTCAATTCGGACAAAGGTGTCTGGAGACGAAGAAACTGATTAGTTTTGGTAGCATCACCAATCGCAACTGCCCCGTGAAGGCTACTTCGTCATTGTTCAACAGGCTAACGAGCCGGTATCTGGTAATCATACACAACAAGGACAATTTTGCCAAGAAGGCGTCGTTCAGCGTCAGCTATGCAAAGGTAATTGTTTTGGCTGCCTCTGTTACGTTGTTGCTCTTCGTGGCCAGTTTCTTCCTCAGCCGGACGTGGCTGGAGTGGCACCGCAGCGCCGACGAGCAGGCGCGTCGCCAGCGTGTTACCCGCCTGGCCGTGGCCGTAGATTCGCTTGTGGGCGAGATCGAAACCCGCGACCGCTTCATCCACCGTTTCCAGACGGTGCTCAACGAAGAGTTGCCCCCCCTGGCCGATATGCACCCCCCCGATGGCAGCGACCCGTCCGACGAGGAGGTGATGCCCCACGAAGGCATTGACTTGCAGGCCATCTCGACGGCCGAACAGCAATTGCGCAGCGAGTTTGAGTCGGCCCGTCCGGCCTCGGCGGGCGAGGCCGTGCGCCGCTTTGGTCCGGCCCTGGCCCGACCTCTGGAGGGCATCATTACGGCTGACTACAACACCGACATTGCCCACTACGGCGTGGACATCGTAGCCAAAGAGAACGAGTCCGTCCGGGCCATCGCCGACGGCACGGTCTTGCTGGCTACTTGGACGGAAGACACGGGCTACGTGCTGGCCATTCAGCACGCCAACAGCCTGGTATCGGTTTATAAACACAATGCCTCGCTCACCAAAAAAATGGGTGAGCCCGTCGTGGCCGGCGAAGTGATTGCCATCGTGGGCAACACGGGCGAACTGACCACGGGTCCACACCTGCACTTCGAAACCTGGTACGACGGCCAGCCAGTGGACCCCAAGACGTTTCTTTCCCTGCAATGACCTGGCCACCACGGTAGCCAGCGACTTCATTATTTTATCTCACTCTTTTATCCGTACAAATTATGTTTAGTGCCACTCCCAAAGAAAGCAAGCGCGAGCTGGAAGCCGCCATCAATTCCAATAACAGCATCGCCAACGGAACGGTCGTCAGTGGCGACATCGAAACGACGGGCAACTTGCGCATCGAAGGCCGCGTGGTGGGCAACGTACGCTCCAAAGCCAAGGTGTTTGTGGGCGATACGGGCCAGGTAGTGGGCCATATTTTCTCCCAGGGAGCCGAGGTGGAAGGCAAGATCGAAGGCAACCTGGAAATTTCGGATAAACTGGTACTCCGGGCAACGGCCGTCATTGAGGGCGATATCCTGGCCAGCAAACTCATCGTAGAAGACGGAGCCACTTGGCGCGGGCGCTGCCAAGTGGGCAAGCCCGTCAACAGCAAAGCCGCCCCCGAGTCCCCCTCTTCTAATGGACAAGCCCGACCCGAAAAACAGCCACAAAAAGTCAGCTAATGCCTACGCCCGCTACTCCGGCCTGGCCTTTCAGATGGTGGCCGTGCTGGGGTTGGCCATTTGGTTGGGTGGCAAAGCCGATGCCTATTTTCAAACTTCCCAACCTTGGTTTACGGTGGGGATGGTGCTGCTGGGACTGATCGGTACGCTGCTGGCCGTGGTGCGCGACCTGACGCGCCCCTGATTTTCCGTATTGGTTTGATATCATGCCCGGTGCCGTACATTTGCGGCCTTACCGGGCATTTTTATGTCATTGTATCTGAAAACACTGATTCGCACTTTAGCTATGACCTCAGTCATAGCTATTGGGTTGGCATTGATCCAACTTGCTGGCAATTCTACGTGGTGGCACCCGGCCGTATGGTGGTTGCTGATAGCAGTGGCGGTCTCAACGTTGCTGACGGCCTGGCTTACTGACTACGGCATTGTCCGGTTTCGTCCGCAGTTTCACCTGTTTTTTTTGGTGGGCATGCTGATCCGGATGTTCATCAGTGTAATCGTGGTGGGTGCGCTGGCTTATGTGCAGCCAGATCGGCTGCTAGCGTTGGGTCTTAACTTTATGACCTTGTACTTATTTTATCTCGGATTTGAAATCTATTCGCTCGTAAATAACTTGCGTCCATAATCCACTCAAAACGAAGCTATGTCATTTTTGTTTGATCGCCGTCGTTTCAAAGGTTCCGCCACCAGATTCGCCCATTTCTTTTTTGTTTTGCTCACGCTAGTAAGTGTGTCTGCGTACGCCAGCGAAGAAGGCGACGCCCACAGTTCGGGCGAAGCTTTTGCGCCCGGCGAAATGATCCTTCACCACGTTACCGACGACTACGTCTGGCACTTTTTCGACGGGGCCGTCTTGCCGCTGCCCGTCATTCTGTTCACGCCCGACCGGGGGCTGGAGGTGTTCTCGTCGAGCCATCTCTACGACCACCACGAGCCCGTGGCCTACAATGGCTACAAGGTCAGCCACGGCCACCTCGAAACCACCGATCCGGGCCGCACCATTACGGCCGATCTTTCGATCACCAAGAACGTGGCCTCCATGTTTCTGGGCGCTATCATTCTGCTGGCCGTTTTCATGAGTGTGGCCAAATCGTACGGCGGGCAAGGACGGGCACCGCGCGGGCTGGCTTCGTTCATGGAGCCGATCATCCTCTTCATCCGCGACGACATAGCCAAGCCCAACATCGGGCCGAAGTACGAGCGCTACGTGCCATTTTTGCTGACGATATTCTTCTTCATCTGGATCAACAACCTGCTGGGGCTGATTCCGGGTGGGGCCAACCTGACGGGTAATATCACCATCACGGCGATGCTGGCCCTGATTACGCTGGGCGTGACGTTGTTTAGCTCCAACAAGTACTACTGGCAACACATCTTCGATACGCCCGGGGTGCCGTGGTGGCTCAAGTACCTGATTCCGATCATGCCCGTGGTAGAAGTGATTGGCATCTTCACCAAGCCCTTCTCGCTGATGGTACGTTTGTTTGCCAACATCACGGCGGGCCACATCATCATCCTGAGTTTGTTTAGCCTCATTTTCATCTTCGAGAGTTTTGCGGTGGGGCCGCTGAGCGTAGCCTTCGCTACGTTCATGAACTTCCTCGAACTATTTGTGGCCATTTTGCAGGCGTACATTTTTACGCTGCTGACAGCCATGTACATCGGCGGCGCCGTGGCCGAGCATCACCACGAGCACGACGACGAGGCCCACGCCCACCACGGCCATGCGCCCGAGGCCGAGGCTACGCTCAACCCCGAAGGTGTGCCCGCTCCGCGTACGCACCGCCCCGAACCGGTAGTGGCCAGCACGGCCGTCAAGCCCGCTTAATTTTGCATTAGTGTTTTCCCCTTTCATAAATCAAGTATCATGATCAATTCTCTGTTATTCATCCTGTTGCAGATGGACCTTGGCCTCGCCATCATGGGGGCGGGCATCGGTGCCGGACTGGTTGCGCTAGGCGCTGGTATTGGCATCGGCCGCATTGGTGGTTCGGCTATGGAAGCCATTGGTCGGCAACCGGAGGCGACCAGCCAGGTACAGACTGCCATGATCATCGCCGCGGCCCTCATCGAGGGTGTGGCGCTGTTCGGCGTGGTAGTGTGCCTGCTGATCTCCTTCAAGGGATAAGCAGCCCAGAACTCCGGCGGCGCTAGGCTGTCCGGAGTTCTTCTTTTTTGATCATGACAATGCCTGATTCATCACTTATTCGCTATAAACCTCTGTACCCATGGAATTAGTTACCCCCGGCATAGGCCTGTTTTTCTGGGCTGCCATTACGTTCATTGTTGTATTGGTATTGCTGCGCCAGTTTGCCTGGAAGCCGATCATGTCGGCCGTCAAAGAGCGCGAAGCCAACATTGACGCCTCGCTGGCGCAGGCCGAAGAGGCTCGTCGGCAAATGGCGGAGATGAAAAATGAAAACGAAAAGCTGTTGCAGGAAGCCCGCCTGGAGCGCGACCGCATCCTCAAGAGCGCACAGGAAGCCAGCACCCGCATGATTGACGAAGCCCGCGACAAAGCCCGCACTGAAGGGCAGCGCGAACTCGAGCAAGCCAAGGCTACGATCCAGAACGAGAAAATGGCGGCCATCACCGAGCTGAAAGCCCAGGTAGCCGTGCTGTCGGTTGAAATCGCCGAGCAGGTACTGCGCCGCGAACTTTCCGACGAAGCCTCCCAGCAGCAACTCGTCAAAGAATATTTGCAGGAAGCCCAGCTAAACTAAGTCGCCCATGCCTGGTATCCGCATTGCCCACCGCTACGCCAAATCACTCATCGAAATTGCCCAGGAACGCGCCTCCCTCGAAGAGATCAAGGGCGACATGGACACGTTCTACGATACGCTCAAAGCCCACGATCAACTGCGGGCCGTGCTGGCCAGTCCGGTGATTGCCGGCGATAAAAAGCAGGCGATTCTGAAGGAGATTTTTTTTGGAAAAGTCAGTAGCCTGACGTTTTCCTTCTTCGAAATTATGGTGCGTAAGGGTCGCGAACAGTTCTTGTTCGAGACGGCCAGCGAATTTCGCACCCAATACAACTTCATTGCCCACATCAGTGCCGCCACGGTCATCACGCCCATGCCGCTCACGGAGGAGCTACGGTCGCAATTCCGCGACATGGTCATCCGGCGCAAAGGCGGCGACGACGTCGAACTGATCGAAAAAGTGGATCCGGCCCTGTTGGGTGGCTACATACTCCGGATGGGCGACGAGCAAATTGACGACTCGCTGCAAACGCGCCTGCGCGATCTGAAGAGAGAATTTTCTGACAACCCCTACATCGTAAAATACTAAATCATGGCACAAGTAAGACCCGACGAGGTAACGGCTATTCTGCGCGAGCAGTTGTCGAACGCCCGCACCACCGCCGAACTCGAAGAAATTGGTACCGTCTTGCAAGTAGGTGATGGCGTAGCCCGCATCTACGGGCTTTCTAAAGTCCAGGCTGGCGAACTAATCACGTTCGACAGCGGCCTGCAAGGCATGGTGCTCAACCTTGAAGAAGACAACGTGGGGGCGGTGCTCTTCGGCGAATCTTCCGACGTGCGCGAAGGCGACACGGTCAAGCGCAACAACCGCATTGCCTCCATCAAGGTAGGCGACGGCATGCTGGGCCGCGTGGTGGATACGCTGGGCCGCCCCATTGACGGCAAAGGGCCGCTACAAGGCGAACTCTACGAAATGCCTCTGGAGCGCAAAGCGCCCGGCGTAATTTTCCGCCAGCCTGTCACCGAACCCCTCCAGACGGGCATCAAGGCCATTGACGCCATGATCCCGATTGGTCGGGGACAGCGCGAGCTTATCATCGGCGACCGCCAGACGGGCAAAACGGCCGTGGCCATTGACACGATCATCAACCAGCGCGAATTTTACGAAGCTGGTAAGCCCGTGTTTTGCATGTACGTAGCCATCGGGCAGAAAGCCAGCACGGTGGCGCAGGTGGTCAGTTCCCTCGAAAAGGGTGGCGCTATGCCCTACACGGTAGTGATCGCCGCTTCGGCCGCCGACCCGGCTCCGATGCAGTTCTTTGCGCCGTTTACGGGTGCAGCCATCGGCGAATTTTTCCGCGATACGGGCCGCCCGGCCCTGGTGGTGTACGACGACCTCTCCAAGCAGGCCGTAGCCTACCGCGAAGTGTCGCTACTGCTGCGCCGCCCGCCGGGCCGCGAAGCCTATCCCGGCGACGTGTTCTACCTCCACAGCCGGTTGCTCGAACGCGCCGCCCGCATCACGACCTCCGATGAGATTGCTTCGCAAATGAACGACCTGCCCGAATCTATTCGGCACCTGGTCAAGGGTGGCGGCTCGCTGACGGCCCTGCCCATCATCGAAACGCAAGCCGGCGACGTGTCGGCCTACATCCCCACCAACGTAATCTCGATTACCGACGGGCAGATCTTCCTCGAAACCAACCTGTTCAACGCGGGGGTGCGTCCGGCTATTAACGTGGGTATCTCCGTATCGCGTGTGGGGGGTAATGCGCAGATTAAGTCCATGAAGAAAGTGTCGGGTACGCTCAAGCTCGATCAAGCCCAGTTCCGCGAGCTGGAAGCCTTCTCTAAGTTTGGCTCCGACCTGGATGCCACGACGCAGCGCGTTATTGACCGGGGTCGTCGCAACCAGGAAATACTCAAGCAGGCTCAGTATTCGCCCGTACCGGTCGAAGAGCAGGTAGCCATGATCTACGCCTCGACCACGGGCCTGATGGACAAAGTGCCCTACCAGCGGGCCAAGGAGTTCGAAAACGAGTACACCGCCCTGCTGCGGGCCCAGCACCGCGACGTGCTCGACGGCCTCAAAGCGGGCAAGTTGACGGACGACATTACTAACAAGCTCAAGGAAGCAGCCCAGAGCCTGACGCCCAAGTACGCACAGAAATAATACGCCGACCGGTGGCCCTGGTGCCGCCGGTCTTTTCTATTTACTATGGCTAACTTAAAAGAGGTGCGGGGCCGGATAAAATCGGTCTCTTCTACCCAACAAATCACCAAGGCCATGAAAATGGTGGCCGCCGCCAAACTTCGGCGCGCGCAAGATGCCATCGAGCGCATGCGCCCCTACTCGCGCAAGCTTTCGGCCTTGCTGGGCAACCTGACCGCCGCGGCGGGCGAAGACC